>JBIJDE010000144.1:0-10269 GCA_044344305.1 Armatimonadota bacterium | reverse complement strand
TATTTGGTTGTGGCAATTGAATGTCAATGGTGTATGGTCCCACTTCCGGAATTTCATCCACCCATGTATCGTCAGTACCAAGTTTCGCCACATCACGACCCGGGTTCTGATTAACAAAATGTATAAGAAATTTATTATCTTTCTTCCGTAATGAGATATCTATCCATGAAGGAACATCCGTTTTAATGAATGGATTTTGGTCGATTGTATCAATTATTTCATCCAGCCAACGCAGTATTTGCGGATCACCCAAAGATTTATATTGACTGAAAATATCAGTGCAGATATGAACAATTTGTCCTTTTCCTACTTTACGAAAAATTGCCGCAGGAAAACCTGCAGGTTCAGGATTTAATTCGTCAAGTTGTCCATGCATTGGCCAGTTATTTGGCAGATTTCGGACTTCAGGATTCAATTGATCCCATGAAAGATAAAGTGGATACATTTCATCACTGCCAATAATCTTATCCCATCCTGAATCAATTCCAGTAGGTTCATCACAACTTTTCAACAATACATGTCCATCCTGCACTGCCCCATGTTGAATTTTTGTTATACCCAGTGAACTTTGCAGAATTGACGAGTTTATTGATTGCCCACTGGAAAGAAGCAACCCTCCGCGTTCTGTATATTCCACAAGTTTTTTAGCAGTTTCATCAGTTATTACAACTTGTTCCGGGACAACAACCAGTCTATGCGGCATATCTGCAGATACCCCGGTTTCATCCATCAATTCCGGCGAACGATGCAATGCTGCCATTGCTTTATGTGCTCCTTCAACATTGCTACCGCCAAATGTCGGCGTTGCCGGATCGGTTATTACGATTGCTGTCCATCCTGCCGATTGAGTGTGTAAAAATATATTTTCACGTTCTTTAAGGAACTGGCGCACAAGTTTTGCTTTCTTCATACGGGAAGGAACCAAAGCGCCATCACCGGTTGGATATGTCCAGTACCCAACCGCACCACCATTAGATGCTACCGTAGCGGCTTCCTGCAACATGCGGTCAAGAGTTTTGGTACGACTGCGAACATGCTTTCTGGCATGGGTAAAACTGGTATCACAAATATAAGCGTCATAAGGAACACCTAATGTATCATACCATCGCATCATGCGTGCAATATCATTCAGGTAGAAAAATCCCGGTGAAAAGAAGTCACCGCTACGCCAGTCAAATGGACCAATGAATTCCCGGCGGGGGCTTACATTTCCGGCACTATATACACAATCAGGTTTTAATGATTTAACAAAGTTATTAAAACGTTCACGCCAACGGGCAGTAACACGATTCCAGAACTTTGTATATTCAGAATTAAATTCAATTCGTTGTTGAATGTCAGACCAATTTTCTGTCCACCCTATTTCCTGTCGGAAAATATCTTTACATCGTGAACAATAACATGGTGATGGCCAGTCGCCATCTACCCAAATGCCATCCGGGTTATAACCTTCTATTAATTCACGCAGATGCACTGCCACCCATTCATCAAAATAATCGCTGTGTGGACAATTTGCGTATGATGTGAAATTTTTGAAGTCATCAAAATAACGTTGTTCAGAACCATCACTATGTATCATTCTCCATTCAGGATGACGTAAACCGGCAATACCATCCAGCAGACCACTATAATAAAGCACCAATTTTGTGTCTGATTCTGTTGTAACTTCTCTGAATATTTTTGGCATATCCTGTGAAAGCATATTATGTGCTGTTTTCAAACTGCTATGCCAACTGGTATAACCGCTATGGCCTTTTGCGTAAATACAAATATAACCAAGATCTAAATCGTGTAGTACAGGTAATATATTTTCCCGGGTAGCACCAGCACCATATGGTCTAAATTGCACCTCGGTGTAATAATCCACCAACAGGTTCATCATGCTGTCAGCAAGCCAATTATTTTTAGAAATCATATTTTTAACCCCTTTATCGAACAATAAAAAACACACCTGTAAAACATAGAATAACTCCGATAAGTTTTTCTATTGAAAACTCCGCACCAAAAAGCAGGCAAGACAACAGCAATACAATTACTGCTTTATTTCCTTCAATCGCAACCGGATATCCGGGATTTGGTGCTAAAGCGACTGCTTTTATATACAATAAATTGCCAATATAACTGAGTATACTGGCTGCTGCTATTGCCGTTACAGGCTGCCACTTAAATATTAAAGCCTGTTTCGCTGCTAATAAATGTATGGAAGAACAAAATAATAAACCGAGGCACAATACAAACATAATCCCCGTTGAATCTGTCCAATATGTGCCGGCAAACTTTATTAACAACAACATACCCGCCAATAACAGCATAGCGGATACCCCATATAAAATCCACATTATCATTCTCGCCTTTTAAAATATGGTTATATTATATATTAAAAATTATGATTGTAAATGGACATTAAGGGCATAAATTTGTATATTATGGGCATAGAATATTCCGGAGCATGCTGATGAAACAATTACAATCATCATCTTATTTTCAAAGTTCTGTTTCCACACCATTAGGCCGTATATTACAGGGTGGAAGTCATATTAATATTATGACAATCCCTATTATGCCAATGCGTATCTGGGAGATATATTCTATTGTTTATGTGCTTGATGGCACGGGAGTCTATTCTGATTTTGAGAACCGGATTATCCCATTAAAAACCGGAGATATGATGATGATGTTCCCCGGACATGGTTATCGTTACCAGTCTGATAATAAAAAGCCATGGAGTGAACTTTATTTACAATTTGATGGTCCGGTGTTTGAACTTTGGCAAAAAGAAAAAGTGATTTCACCTGCGCAACCAGTTATACATTTAGAGTCTGTTGATTACTGGTATAACCAACTTTTACGAGCGATTGCTGTTAATCTTCCGGACGATTCAAAACATATGCTGACAAGAGTTATGATATTGCAGACTGCTTTGGCAGAGATAATTAATTATTCGTCACAACTGAATGATTCTGATAATGAATGGCTGTTAAAAGCAAAAACGATACTCAATTCTGTATCACTAAATACCATTGTTGACTGGTCAGAAATATCCAGCAATATGTATCTTTCTTCAGACAGATTCAGAAAGAAATTTCAGAATCTTGCAGGAATTTCACCATTTAATTATCTCGTTAAACGACGTTGTGATGAAGCGTGCCGACTATTGCAGCAAACAGAATTATCATTATATGAAATCGCTGAAAAACTCGGGTATTATGATGAGTCCCATTTCTATCGCCGGTTTAAGAATATGATAGGTATATCACCCAGCGATTATCGCTCGGTTTGTATATTGAAAAACAAGAAAATAACGTAACCATATCACAAAAACTTAACAATACCATCGTAATTATGCAGGGAAAAATATTGTTGTATCGAATTTATTATAGCAGTGACGACGAAACCAAACACTACTATAAAGGATAAACCATGTCCACTTCTGATAATCATAATTTGTCATTTATCGACCGTATCGATGCCGGTTGGCAGGCTATTGACCGGACTGCCGCGACTGAAATTGATTTGCTTGACCGCATTAAGGCCGAGATTGAGTTTGCTACTCGACTGGCGGATGTTTATCCGGCACATGCTGACGACTGGCAGGCGTTGATTGAATGGGCCGTAGCGTCGATACAAAATGCGCTGACAGAAGGAAAATCAAAGGCTGACGCGGTTGCCGGTGCAGAAGCTATTCTTGCGCCAATTGGCTCGTTTGCAAAAAACTACACCGTGCATTGTATCGGCCATGCACATATTGACATGAATTGGATGTGGAACTGGCCGGAGACAGTGGCGGTAGTTAATGACACCTTTACTACCGTTGACCATTTGATGGATGAGTTCCCTACTTTTAAATTTTCACAAAGCCAGGCTTCTATTTATCAATTAATGAAAGATTACCTGCCGTGGATGTATGAAACGGTAAAACAGCGCGTGAAGGAAGGTCGCTGGGAAATTACCGCCAACCAATGGGTTGAAGGCGATAAAAACATGTCATCCGGCGAAAGCATTTGCCGCCACCTGTTATATACCAAGCGTTTCTTTGCCGAGGAATTCGGTTTGCCATACGATGCCATCACGCTGGATTGGGAGCCGGATACCTTCGGGCATCCCCACACTATACCTACCATCCTCGCTGACGCCGGGGTAAAACGCTATTACTTCTGCCGCACGGGCCCTGGCCCGCATGTATTCTGGTGGCAGGGGAAAGATGGTTCGCGAGTGCTGGCATTTGATGATTTGCGGAAATGGTACAACAACACCCTTGATCCAAAATCCACCACCCAACACCTGCTTGATTTTGAAAAAGAAACCGGTTTAAAAGATTACATGCTTGTATTCGGCGTTGGCGACCATGGCGGTGGACCCACCCGTCAGGATTTGCGTCGCGGCGTAGAGATGAATAGTTGGCCGATATTCCCGAATATCAAGTTCAGCACCGCTACTGATTTCTTTGATATCGTGGAATCGCAAGGTGATAAACTGCCGGTATATGATAATGAATTAAACTTCATTTTCGAAGGTTGCTATACCTCGCAAAGTAACGTAAAGCACGCCAATCGCCGCAGCGAACACGCGGTGGTAGAGGCAGAAATATACGCCTTGCTGGGAACCGGGATTGCCAAACTACCCTACCCCGCCGATCCGTTGCGCACAGCATGGCGTCATACATTATTTAACCAGTTCCACGATATATTGCCTGGTTCCGGTGCTCACGCTACTTACGAACATGCACAGGGATTATTCCAGGAAATTCTGGCGAATACCACTTCAGTAAAAACACACTCGTTGCGTACCATTGCCGGCATGGTAAATACTGCTGCTTGCAGTCCTGGCACTGCCATGCGTCCGTTGGACAGTGGAATGCGCACAGGTCAGGGGTTAGGCGCAGGTATGGGCGATATTGGTGCGGATGGTGCCGTATCCCGATTTGGAATTGGCGCGGGAAATTGCGACCCGTATGTAATTTTCAACCCCACCCCATGGCCACGTACCGAAGTTATTACTGCCCGGGTATGGAACCGCGATTATCGCGACCAGGAGATGATTGTACAGGATGAAACCGGAACCAGAGTACCCGCGCAATTATTAACCCGCGGCACCTACTGGTGGATGGAACACAAATATGCCGAAGTAGCATTCCCAGTGGAAATACCGGCGATGGGTTACCGCGCCTACAGCATTTCGCGTTCTGCCGGGTCAGATGCAAAAGCGCAACCGGTTATTGCACGATTGGGCGGTATATCAAAACAAGGTGCAGAAACCGACTGTTTCAGCTTTGCCGGCAACATCACCGGTGTGTTGGAAAATGAATACCTTCTGGCAGAAATCGACCAGCCATCCGGCGCAATTATCCATCTTATTGATAAACGCACCGGCATTGATTTAGTTCCTGTTGGTGAACATGTCGGATTATTGGAATACGTTTTACAGTCTCCCAATGGCATGTCCGCCTGGCATATTGGCCAGCCTATCAAACGCATACCGTTTACCGAAGGCGGCGAATTATCCTGCAAACAAAGCGGTCCACACCTGGGTGTATTGCGTTCTACCCACACCCTCAACGACAGCACATTCAAGCTGGATATTATGCTGGCGGCGGGAAGCCCATGCATCGAGTTCAACCTTGAAGTGAATTGGCTGGAACGCGGTGGACCAGATATTGGAATACCGTCGTTGTACGTATCCTTCCCACTGGCAATACAAAGCGACACCGCCAGTTTCGAGTGTCCAAATGGAAGCCAGATTCGCAACCGCGCCGGACTGGAAGTACCGGCACAACGTTGGGTGGATATCACCGGGTCGCAGGAAGGAACTGAAGAAATAATCGGCGCAACCCTGTTAAATGAAAGCAAATACGGATTCAGTGTCGACGACAAAGGCATCCGCATGTCCTTGTTACGCAGCAGTTATGACCCCGACCCATTACCGGAAATGGGCAAACATACCATTCGTTATGCATTGCAAACACATACTGGCCAATGGACTGCCAGTGACTCAACACGAGCAGGTTATGCCTTTAACGCGCCACTTAACGCCATCAATACCACCGAACAAACCGGCACACTGCCAACCAGCCAACCATTCGCCGAATTGCTGACACCAAATGTGATGCTGAGCGGGATGAAAAAAGCAGAAGATTCTGACGCGGTAATAGTGCGGCTATATGAAATGGAAGGCAAAGCAACCAACGCCAAAATATCACTGAATAACTGCATAGCAACCGCCAACGTAACAGCAATACAAACCGATGTACTGGAAAGACCATTGGCTAAAAATACTGCAAGTATGAAAGACGGTATCCTATCAGTCGATATCCCGGCATTTGGGATGGTAACGGTTAAAATTGGTTGAAATATTTAAAAAACTCAAGTAAAATTAACTTGTCCAGTAATAAATCAGAAGGGTAATTAAAATGAACAACTACAGTTTTAAAGCAGAACAATATTTTAATGAAGGGCTTGAATATCTTGGCAATTCAGATTATGAAAATGCTGAAAAATCATATCTAACTGCAATAAGAATGCAGCGCGACTATGTTGAACCGAATGTAGCTTTAGGAACTCTATACATAGAATTGCAAGATTATCGAAAAGCAATTTCATCTCTTGAAAAAGCAAAACTTGTGTTGGGAAAAGACGCAAATATTTTCGGCGTACTTGGTTGTGCATATATACTAAATGGTGAAGAACAAAAAGCCATCACCATTTGGAAACGCGCAGTTGACATTAATAATGATTACCTGGTATCTGTTATCATATTAATTATTTCTACATTAGTACCATTGGAAAGATTTGATGATTGTGATTGCATTCTAAAAGGCATCATTAAATGCATACCCAACGATCCAGAGTTATATGGGTTATATGCAAATATAAAATTACACCAGGAACAATTTGATGAAGCAGAAAGTATAGTTGCAAAAATATTTGAAATTGATAGTAATAATGCATTTGGATATGAAATTTTAGGGTCATGTGCAATCATGAAAGAAGATTATGAAGTTGCAATGCAACATTACCAAAAGCTGAATGAATTATTTCCTGAAAAATTATTGCCAATTGCAAATATTGCAAGAATATATTCATTAACGGGAAATGCAAAAGATGCAATAAAAATGATGAATATCATCCTGAAAAATAATGAAATAGATTTGGATGCACATTTTATCTGTGCTAATTGTTATTGTGATTTAGATAAGCCAAAAGAAGCTATTAAAATATTAAAGAATATCTTAACGATAGACCCCGACTACTCTGAAGCCACCAATTTATTTTTAGAATTAGTGACAGAAGTACGAGATATGAAAAATTTGAATTGGTTAAATAGTAATGTCTTAATCAAACAAGGATTTGATCTAAATGATTTAAGAAATGAAATTCAAGTTATCATGAAAGAAATAGAGATGGAAGAAAGGGAAGATTAGTAGAATGTTAAAATTGCAGCAGTTAAGATCTACTAAGATTAACCAGAAATTAATCTTATTGTAACACAAATCATTAATTAATATCTTGTAGCTATTCATAAAAAAGGACAACTCAATTATGCCTTTAAGATTCATATTTATAATAACAATTATTATCATCACCATCTCAATTTGCTTGTCCGCTTCCCCTACCTGGACACAGTGGCAAGGGCTGAATCGGGATTCCATTTCTACGGAAACTGGATTATTGAAGGAATGGCCGGAAGGCGGACCAGCATTGTTGTGGACTGCTGAAGGGTGTGGAAAAGGTTATAGCAGCGTGGCAGTAACGGAAAAGATGATTTATACCGCTGGTACGATGAAGAATCAGACATTTGTAATGGCATTTGATATGGCCGGAAAAATGAAGTGGAAGACAGTTAATGGTGAACAGTGGAAACCTGGTGCAACGATGTTTTGGGCTGCCAGTTATGATGGCGCACGTGCAACACCTACAGTAGATAATGGTATTGTTTATCATCTAAACGATCTCGGCTTGCTTTCAGCATTGGATGCGGAATATGGAAAATTAAAATGGTCAGCGAACCTGCCAAAACAATTTGAATCCAAATGGCCTGATTTTGGCTATACCGAATCTGTATTGATTGATGGCAACAAACTGATTTGTTACCCGGGTGGCAAAAAAGGATACATGACAGCATTGAATAAAAAAACCGGTGCTGTTATATGGTCAAATAAGGATATCGGCGATAATCCAGCATTTGCTTCGCTTATCGTCTTTACTGATCAGGGAATCCGCCAGGTGGTAACTATGACCGAGGAAGCAATCATCGGAGTAGCAGCGGATAATGGCAAGTTGTTATGGCGTTATCCATTTACGAACAAACGAAAGAATAATATCCCCACTCCTATTTACAGTAAAGGTTACGTATTTGCTTCCACCGGATATGGCGGCGGTAGCGTATTATTAAAGTTGAATGCTAAAGGTGACAAAGTATCTGTCGATAAAGTGTGGCAAAATACACTATTGGATAATATACATGGTGGAGTTATTTTACAGGACGGGTATCTATACGGTTCATCTAACGAAAAACCTGCCTGGGTTTGCCTTGATTTTCTTACCGGTGAAGAAAAATATAGCGATAAAAGCATCGGACAGGGATCATTAATGTATGCGGATGGAATGATGTATTGTCTTGGCGAACGCGGCACTATGTTGCTGGTTCCCTGTACCCCAAAAGAATTTAAACCGACCGGTCGTTTTGATGTACCTAAAGGTGGAACAGGATTATACTGGTCGCATCCGGTTGTATGTAATGGCAGGTTATACCTACGTCATGATGATAAACTGTTTGTTTATAATATTGCAAAAAAATAGTGACATCTCGTATTAATCATATTTTATATACTTTTTTTACATCAATTAATAGTATAAAGTGGATAAAATTTCCGGGTACTTTTACGAATTGAAAAAATTATGTATCATATACACGTTGGAGCCCGCTCATATCTTTCGATGTGGCTGTCACCGAAGGAGCCTTTTATTCATTCGCTTGCAAATTTTGCCTTAACACTTGGGCAGCAGCAGTATATTCCGTTGCTGGTCGGGGGAATGGGCGTAGACGTTTCCACTCCGGATTTAGTGCTTGCAATAGCAGGCCTGGGCGGAATAGCCCATTTATCCGATGCTATGTTGCCAGCCGTGGTTGATCGCCACGATGGCACAAACTTTGTTCAGACAAAACAACAGCAATGCCGCACAAACAGACTGGCAGGCATTGAGTTTGACCCATTCGATTTAACGCAATTACGCCAGGCTACCGAAAGATTTATCAGCGAAACTATGTCGCGTAAAAAAGGTAGTGGCGGAATATTCCTTAACGTAATGGAAAAGCTGACGATGGGTAACCCGCGCGAAACTCTGGCTGTACGGCTAAAGGCCGCGCTGGACGCGGGGATAGATGGCCTTACATTAGGTGCGGGACTTAACCTTGGCTCGCTGGAATTAATGAAAGACCACCCACGATTTCGCGATGCTATGATTGGCATTATCGTGTCATCCGCACGCGCGTTAAAACTTTTTCTACACCGGGCAGTAAAACAAGAACGACTACCTGATTATATAATTGTCGAAGGTCCACTTGCTGGTGGCCATCTGGGTTTCCCATGCACCTGGCAAGACTTTGATTTAGCAACTATTATCGGTGAAGTCAAACAAATGCTATCAGCCGAAAATCTAAATATCCCGGTTATTCCAGCCGGCGGAATTTTCACCGGTTCTGATGCTGTAAAATTTATGGAACAAGGTGCGGCGGCAGTACAGGTGGCGACACGTTTCGCTGTAACTAAGGAAAGCGGTTTGCCGGAAAAGGTGAAACAAGCATTCTTTGCCGCGGAACCCGATGATGTTGAGGTCAACTTATTATCAGCGACCGGATACCCGATGCGAATGTTGAAATCATCCCCCGCCATCGGCAACACCATCGCTCCACAATGCGATTCCTATGGTTACGCTTTGGATAAAGATCATAACTGCTCATATAAAACAGCGCGTGAACTATACAAAGAAAATGGTACAGAAAGCGAAAAGGTCTGCCTTTGCTCGATGATGTTCAACTATAAAATTTGGACATGTGGCCATACCGTATCAAGACTGAAAGAAACCACTAACAAATTGCCAAATGGCAGTTACCAGACATTAACAACAGAGCAAGTATTCAATGACTATATCAATAGTACCGACCAGCGGATACAACTACCGCCAATGTCAGAATCTATAGTTATTGGGTGATGTAGGTTAACGTTTTTTGAGAGTAAATCAGGGACTGACACCGAGTGGCGAAGCCATGATG
>JBIJDE010000226.1:0-7603 GCA_044344305.1 Armatimonadota bacterium | reverse complement strand
GTAGCAGTGATGACTCTTCAGGGATACTGGGAAAGTCATGGTGAGGTTTAAACTCACGCCCTTTATACATTACAATTTCCCCCCCTTTTTCCATATTTACCGACTCCGCGGTGTAGGGGCCATTGCTGCGACTTATGCTGCGATTAGAAAAGTTGAAAATATTATATCACTCAAATTCATAAAAAAATCTTATTTATGGAAAGTACTTTGATTAATTGCATTTTAATGTATTATTTAACAATGTCGAGTATGTTTTATTTCAACATTGTTAGGATTTAAGATACTAATCCAAATAAATTGGATAATAATTTTTAGTTTTGCCTGTTAAGGCATTTTAATCAGTAACTCCAGGCGTAAGACCTTATCCTTATACACATTTTATAAAAAGACATTGAAAAATTTAGAAATGGTGCATATTTTCACACTATAATTCAGAAATATCCGGTAAAGGTAGGGGAGTTGTCCCCAACTCCCGCTAAAATGTCTGTAGAATAAAGACGAAACGGTTAAAACGACAAAACAAGGTAATCAAATCACAACACCACGCAAAAGAAAATTGTCGATGTTACGCTTGACTACATCATTATCACGGTTCGACGCGGGAATTGGGGACAATTCCCCTACCTCATCAGCCAATATTTCAATTAAAATGATAATTATAAAATGTGTATAAATGAGAGGGCGTTGCCGTGGGCTATGGAATTTATATTTTGAAGAATTAACGAAAAGTCGAAGTGACCTTAACGAAAGTCCTGATTAACTCAAAACCCAGAACTGCGAGGATTTGTTGCCATTAGCGCTGCAAGACCACCTGATAATAATGATGCCATAACGGTGCGGATTGTTAAATTTATGATTTCAACATTATTATTTGCTAATAAATTTAATATATTTGATGGATTAGAATTGAGAAAAATTGATAATATTGTGCTGATTATTGGGATAGCCATCCCTGAAATAATTGCCAGTCGTAATGTTGAATAATTCCATGTTTTACCTACTATTCGCCATATCACATACCCGACAATAAACCCGGCAATTAAGCTGATTAATAAGTTTGGTCCTGGAATATTAATAATAATCTGTGCCGTTTCTGAAAAGTTTATGACAGGAATCATGCTGGCTATTTTCCCAATAATTCCTGCAAAGATAATCACCATTATTAAAGTTGTCCATAATGCTTTATCTGTTGATGTCGGTGCATGCATGGATGTGTCAACTCTGCCAAACGAAGGACGCAGGCAATCGATACAGCGAATGCCTACTGGGCCATGATTTATGCAATCCGCACATAGTGGTTTGCCGCATTTTCCACATGAAACAGCGGTAAGCCGATTCGGGTGTCGATAACAAGCGTTTTCGGATGGTGTATAATTATTAGTCATTTTTATTCCTACTTAGATATAAATGATAGCGGATTGCCCCGGTAATTGTAAACTTCGCGTTAAAAATGTACAATAACCCCGTTATTTTATGCCATTAATGGCAATGGCGGTAGCTTATCCGCCGGGAGGATCCTTATGAAAATTGTCGTGTGCATCAAACAGGTGCCGCAAACGACCAATGTAAAGATCGACCCTGTTACCAATACTCTGGTACGTCAGGGTGTCGAGTCGCAGATTAATCCGTTTGACCTATATGCTCTTGAAGAAGCTGTTCGCGTTAAAGAGCGATTAGCGGAGACAGGTATTGAGTCGAGTGTAACGGTTTTATCAATGGGGCCGCCGCAGGTTGATGAGGCATTGCGCGAAGCGATTACGTTGGGTGCTGATGATGCTGTGTTATTGTCCGATCGTGCATTTGCCGGTGCTGATACCTGGGCAACATCATATGCGTTGGCTGCTGGTATTACGAAATTAGAAGCAGAACTGGTATTTTGTGGTATGCAGGCTATCGACGGCGATACCGCCCAAACTGGACCTGGCATTACCGTACATGCTGAATATGCTCTGGCAACTTATGTTAGCAAAATAGATGAAATAGATCTTAAACGCGCCCGCGTTCATCGTCTGTTGGAAGAAGGCTATGAAGTTTGTGAAGTGCAAATGCCTGCTGTATTCACGGTTGTTAAAGAAATTAATGAACCACGTACACCATCATTGCGCGGTAAAATGAAAGCTAAAAATGCCAAAATAGAAGTGTGGACAGCAGAGAGTCTGGGATTAGACCCGGATAAATGCGGTTTGAAAGGCAGCCCAACCCAGGTTATGAAGATATTTTCACCCGAGCATCGTGCCGGCGGTGAGAAATGGGAAGGCGATGTCTCTGATCTGGCAACTAAAATGCTGGATATTCTACGCGAGCGCGTAACTATTTAACGTATTAGACATGTCCGGAAATAAATAATGGTATCTTTTGGACTCTTTTTCCGCCATACAGCGTTATTTATTTTACGTTTATCAATCCAGATAAAGTGTAAAATAAACGCCTTGTCTGACAAAAAAATAGCATCAAAATTTACTTATTCCTTATTCCCGGACAAGTCTATTATTTAAGGAGCTAAAATGTCAATTCGTGTTATTTCTGATAAATGCGTTGGGTGTAAGGCTTGCGTACGCGCCTGCCCGACCGCTGCCGTTAGTATGGAAGGCAAACTGGCCATTATTGATGTAGATAAATGCACATATTGCGGAAGTTGTGTAAGTGCATGTAAGTTTAAAGCGATTGTTATTGAAATCGAAAAACAGGCTCGTGAAGATCTTTCCGCTTATAAAGGCGTATGGGTGTTCGGTGAGCAGGCAGACGGCAAGGTTGCCGGTGTAGTGCCAGAATTAATTGGTGCCGGCCGCAAATTAGCCGATCAGCGCGGTTGCGAACTTTCTGTAGTTGTATTAGGCCATGATTTAGATAAACTGGGTGATGAACTGGCAAAATACCCAATTGATAAAGTATATCTATATGACCACCCGAAACTGGAAAGATACCGTCCAGAGCCTTATGGCCGCGTTTTAGCGCAAATGATTCGCACCTATAAGCCTGAAATCGTGCTCGCCGGTGCAACCACTACCGGACGCAGTTTCCTTAGCCGGGTTGCAACCGATGTTTACACCGGACTTACCGCAGACTGTACCGGTCTTGAAATCGGTGCTGATGACGGTTTACTCTACCAGACCCGACCAGCATTCGGCGGTAATATAATGGCGACAATTTTATGTCCATACACCCGTCCGCAAATGGCGACAGTAAGACACAAAGTGATGCAGGCTGTTGAACCAGGTGAGGCAATAGTTGCTGAAATTATCAAGGTAACTCCGGTAGAACAGTTAATGTCATCCAAGGTAGAAATAATTGAGTTTATCGCTGACCTATCTTCAAAAGTGAACATCGTCGACGCTGATATCATCGTCAGTGGTGGTCGCGGAATGGGGAAACCGGAAAACTTTGTTATTCTGGAAGAACTGGCTGACCTGTTAGGTGGTGCCGTAGGCGCATCCCGCGCCGCTGTAGACAGCGGTTGGATGCCATACCCTCACCAGGTAGGACAAACCGGTAAAACAGTATGTCCGAAACTATATATAGCCTGTGGTATCAGCGGTGCAGTACAACATCTCGCCGGTATGCAATCTTCCGATTGCATAATTGCCATCAACCGGGATCCACATGCACCGATATTCGACGTAGCAGACTTCGGCTTCGTCGGCGACGTGCTGGAAATAGTGCCGGAACTAATTAAGCAAATTAAAGCTAAGAAGTAAAAAAATAAAACAATAAAAAATACAAAAACTGGCGAGAACAATCTTGCCAGTTTTTTATTTTACATCGATTGATAGGATTAATGGGATAATATACAGTTGTAATAGTTATTGATATAATTTTGCATCACAATTTTTTGTAGAACAGGACTTTCGCTTTGCAAGAGAAATCTGCTTAAAATGGTCGCTTCGACAAGCTCAGCGACCGGTCACTGAGACTGAAGTGACCTTAAGCGAGAGTCTGTTAAAAGAGAAAAATATGCTTTCTAAAATCTTACTCATAGTTGTTTTCATCAGCTTATTTTCGCTGACTTCATTTGCTGAAAATAAGAAATTAACTGCAGAAGAATTGCAGAATTTAACATCACTTGCTGAGAAAGGTGATGCGAAAGCGCAAGTAGATTTAGGCTTTATATATCAACATGGTAATGGTGTAATGCAAAGCTATAATGAAACAGCCAAGTGGTATAAAAAAGCATCTGAACAAGGTTATGCTGATGGTCAATGGCGTTATGGTGAGATCTTTGAATATGGTTGGGGAGTTGAAAAGAATAATAATGAGGCTGTTAAGTGGTATCAGAAAGCTGCCGATCAAGGAGATAAAAATGGTCAGCGTAATTTGGGATTGATGTACGAAAATGGTAAAGGTGTTATTCGAAATTATGATGAAGCTGTAAATCTGTATATAAAGGCAGCAGAACAAAAAGATGTATTAGCAGACAATTACATAGATAATTTTTATAGCAAAGGTAAAAGTGTTGAAATTATAAGAAAATGGTTTATGAAAATAGCAGAAAATGGTGATGCTGTCGGACAATGGCGAGTAGGTGATATGTACAGATTTGGAAAAGGGGTTGAAATAAATCTTAAAGAAGCATTTAAGTGGTATGAAAAGTCTGCAAACCAGAATAATACAGACGGTCAAATGAAATTAGGCAATGCATATGAATTTGGCAAAGGTGTTGATGTGAATAATGATGAGGCTCTAAAATGGTATAAAAAAGCTGCAGAACTGGGAAATGCCTGGGGACAATGGAGAATGGGACAAATATATGAAATCGGTGATTTGTTACCGCAGAATTATGTTGAAGCGATAAAATGGTACCGGTTAGTGGCTGAGTCAGGTGATGCAAACGCGATGAGTACAATGGGAAGAATGTACGAGGAAGGAAAAGGGGTAGAAAAAGAGTTTACAAATGCTTATTTTTGGTACAAATTAGCGGATGATTATACAGATGAAGAAGATGTGGATTTTAAAGAAGAATTAATAGAAAATGAAAATCGCGTAGCTAAAAATTTAACAGATCAACAAATAGATAAAGTGAAAAAGTTAATATCTGCCTGGAAACCCAAATAATTTGTTAAAGAGTGTGTATTTACGCACTCTTTTTTATTGTTATAGTTAACCTTTGGTAGACTTTTTGTTTTCGCATCGATTGTTAGATTAAGGATATTTTAAGCAAATATTGGCTATTATAATTAATTATTGATATAATTTTGCATGTTTAGTATGATGTTGAATATAGGAGAAATATGAATTTACTGTTTTTAAGTTTCAGGATATTTATAATAATCTTTTTTGTTGAGTTAGTAATTCCTACTTTTGCTGATGAATCAGCAGAATTAGAGAGGACTATCATTTTGGCTGAACAAGATGATGTTAACTCGCAATTATTATTAGGGTCAATGTATGAGAATGGTCAAGGTGTTGAACAAGATTATCAGATCGCGTTTAAATGGTATCAAAAAGCAGCAGATTCGGGAAATGCAGAAAGTGAATGGCGATTGGGAAGAATGTATGAATTTGGTCGTGGAATTTTAAAGAATAATACTATAGCTGTGAATTGGTATAAAAAGTCAGCAATTCAGAATGATGTAAATGGGCAGTACAAGTTAGGATTAATGTATTTATCTGGTCAAGGCATCAAACAAGATAATATAGAAGCTGCTAAATTATTTTTAAAATCAGCAGAACAAAATAATGTTGCGGCTCAATTACAAATTGGGAAAATGTTTCAAGCTGGTAATGGTGTTAAAAAAGATTATGTAGAAGCTGCTAAATGGTATAAAAAAGCTGCTGAACATGGAGATATGCAAAGCCAAACACGATTGGGTTATATGTATGAAACAGGCAATGGTGTTTCACAGAATTATTCATCAGCATTATTATGGTATGATAAATCTGCTATTCAAGGTGATGCAACAGGTATGTATTATTTAGGGAGATTATATGAAAAAGGCAATGGTGTTGTTAAATGTTTTGATGTGGCTTTGAAATGGTATAAAATAGCCGCAACAGCAGGACATGTAGATGCCCAACTTTTTTTAGGTGACCAATATTCAAGGTATAATAGCGATGTAACAGCCAATATATATGAAGCATTTAAATTGTACAAAATGGCGGCAGAACAAGGTAGTATAAAAGCTCAGTTAAATTTAGCTGATTTTTATCTCCGCGGGAGAGGTGTTGCGGAAAATCATGAAGAAGCATTGAAATGGTTAAATAAAGCATCTGATCAAGGCAGTACAGAAGCACAATGTGAATTGGGATGGTATTATTCAGTAGGGGATGGCGTTAAAGCAGATATTAACAAATCAATAAAATGGTTTAAAAAAGCGGCTTTAAATGGTGATTCTATTGCGCAATTTCATTTAGGTGGTATATATTTTTATGGTGATGACATAAAACAAAATTACACTGAAGCATTTAAATGGTACAAAATGGCTGCTGAACAGGGAGAAATGTATGGGCAAAGGAAATTAGGGATGATGTATGAAAACGGATTAGGAGTTGTAAAGAATTATAATGAAGCACTAAAATGGTATAGAAAAGCTGCTGAACAAGGTGATAGGGATGCGCAATTAAAACTTGGTGAATTTTATTATTATGGGAAAGGAATCAGTAAAAATAATTTATCATCATATATATGGTACAAAATTGTTTTAGATAAATATGAAAGATATTTGCAAAATAATATCAAATTAAAAGCTATTGCCGATATAAAAGTAGTAGAAGATAAATTAACAAAACAACAACTTGAAAAAGCTAATCAGATAGTAGAAGAATGGAAACCTGTAATAAATAAAATAAATTATTTTAGAGGGAAAATATTATGTGGTTGTGGTGAGGTGATGTAGGAGCAGTTTGTGGACTATTTCTCAACCACCATTTTCTCCCTGTTACTTATTATTGTCCGCAAACCAAACACGATGAATATTGGTAGTATTGCGCTGGCGGGGTAATTGTAGCGGTGTTGCACCTCTACCAATAGGTGGCAGGCGGTAAATCCACAGACTACGAGTGATAAAAACAGGATTGAACTTGAAGTTTCAATTGTTGTTAATGATATTGTCCATCGGGTGCCGATGATTGCCATTAGTGTTACCAGTAGACTGGTGAGAAATGGCAAGACGAGAAATAGGGGTCTGATGTCGATAAATCCCGGGTAGAGTCGTTTGTTGTCATCGTAAAGGTAAGCATAGTAATTCGCTTCTGGACTCCAGAAAATTCCTGTTTTTATGAAGAAGAGCGGAATATTTCGCAAGCCTTGTTCATATATTCGTTGAAAAGCGTATCCTCTTAATATATTCTGTACCTTTTGCGCGTCAAATACCGGCATATCATGTTCAATCTTTGCCAGTAACAGCGAATCTTTTGCGTTCCATCTGCCTAACGAATCAAGGTTGAACCCTACATTAAGGGAATGGCCCAATGGCATACGGGCTACGCGGGTTTGAATAATAGTATCGATCCCGGTGGCAATGCCGCGCGAGATCAGGGTATAGCTGAATAGCAGTAATATAAATGAGATAAAACCAGATAAAATAATAAAGCGTTTTGTATTTAAAATGCGTTGTTGCCATAATGTGATAATGAGGAATGCCACACCCGCCGCCAGCAGCACCAGCCC
>JBIJDE010000175.1:0-8849 GCA_044344305.1 Armatimonadota bacterium | reverse complement strand
GCCCATACGGACGGACAGCATTGCAAAGAGCAAATAACGCGCTGGCACCACATAAAATACCGAGTTGCCGCGGAGAGAATGCGATAAGTTTCTGATAGTCGATTGCGGTAAATACCAGCAACGCAATTAGCATTAACATGACAAACAGCGGTTCAGTTATTACCAGTGGGGCAGTGATAAAATGCGATGGCCATAGAGCCCAGATGAATCCAGCAACGACAGCATATTGCTTCCCCATAAAGCGTTGGGCTAATAAATAGAAAAGCCATACACTGATACAGGTGAAAAATGTATTAACCCATAACGCAATAATAACATCTGAACCGAAAAAACGGTAAAACTGTGCCAGTACAAGCGGATAACCGATAGTATGTGGGAATAACGCAACATAATGTGCGGCATAGGCATGACCATTTGCTAATGAAGCAGCCATATTATGATATAACAGTGAATCGCTAACCGGTGTGACCTTTATTGCATACATTAAAAATATTCGCGGCACGGCGCATGACAATACCATGGCAAGTACTGACCAACGGGAAACAGGAGAATTAAAGAACCTGAGTAAAGAATTGAAAAGATTTTCTCGATGTCGATAATAAATAAAAATAAAAAGTAATACAATGGTCAATATAGGAAGGCAATATAGATTAAATATACCAATTAAATTTGAACCAGCAACAATTATTAAAATTATCACAATACATAGATTAATAACATTAGCCAGCCAGTTGCTTTGATAATTCATGATAATAATGATAGCAAATTAATCATGATAAGTAAAAGGTGAAATCATATAGAAAATTGTTTATTAGCAATTAAATTTGAATAATAAGTTGTGCTTTTACAGGTTCTTGTAAAAGCTGTAGTAATCTATCCCAAATGAATTTGACGAGGTAAACGGTGTCGCTGCGCTGCAGCTTAGTATTTTTTCTTATGATTATTACTATTAATATTTCGCCGCGCTGCGGCTGGAAATAATGTCATATAATAATGTTGTTCTATCAAACAAACCAGCCGCAGCGCGGCGATATATTAATAGCATGGCATTGTATATAAGAAATTAAAGCTGCAGAGCAGCGACACATAAAAGTTATCTCTATATAAAATCCTGACTTTTTTGTACGGATTTGATTGCTAACGACCTAATAATATTCCGTGTATCCTAAACGGATATTAGTGAGTAAGATGCTCAAAATACATTGATTTTTGCAATAGACTTTAGAGTTTTTTATTCGAGAGGTGGCAAGAGCGTCTCGCTCGGAAAAAGAAAGAGCCGGAAATAAATTTCAGCAATTTGCACCTTCTTGCACAGCTAACTTCACCGGGACGGTGACGCCACATTTTGCCTGTATCCTGATTTATCTAAAAGTTTAAAACTAAAACCTTAACACCTCGCCCAATCTATTGGGTAAGGGAGTATTGAATTTGTTGTAACTAAAATAGTATAATCTTACATTGCGAGGACGATATGCCGAAAAATGCAAGCCATGGTAAAGATAAAAAGTTAATATTAGTCGTAGACGATGAACACATTGTACGTGAAACGGTACGATTGATGCTTGATGATTTGGGTTACGATGTCATTATTGCGAATGATGGCGAAGACGGTGTGCGGGTATATAACGAAAATTCTCAAAAAATAGCATTGGTATTAATGGATATGGTAATGCCTAATTTAAATGGTGTTGAAGCATTTTATAAAATAATCGCAATTAACCCGGCAGCCAAAATAATCATTGCCAGTGGATTTACAACCTTTGATGAAAACATAATGGAACAACTGTATCAAAATGGACTTAAATTATTTATAAAAAAACCATATCTGCAATATGAATTGGGTCGCGTATTAACCGGTATATTAAAAAATTAGTAACTTGTCTTTCGAATAGCAGCTAATAATTTTCTGGCTATTTTATAAGATTACGATAATTATTGTCGTGCAAATCTTATCGTAAAATCCCATATTTTTATTTCTTTTTAGCTCAAATTCCTTGCTAATCCGTATCTTTTTCTGATAAAATTGACCCGCCGGGGTGTGGCTAAGCCTGCCGGCCGGTTTACGGTTTATTATTTAGGGGTATGCTGGTCACATAACCCATTTAACCGTAGTATGAGTGATAAATAACCTGTTCTTTCATTGGGGCAGGTTTTTCGTTCGTATCGGCTTATAAATAAAATTACTTACTGCTGCAATTGCGAGGGTATATTTCGGTAGTTTTAATGGAGCACAAGTATGAGTGCAGAAGGTTTCCCTGCGCAGGGACTATATGATCCGCGCTTTGAACATGATGCCTGTGGCGTCGGTTTTGTGGTAAATATTAAAGGTAGCCGTAGTCATACAATAGTCGAGCAGGCATTAACTGTACTGATAAATATCGACCATCGTGGTGCGCGCGGTTGTGAACCAGATACCGGAGACGGTGCTGGTATATTGTTGCAGATTCCTCATAACTTTTTCATAAAAAACTCTGGTTATAAATTACCTGCCGCAGGTGAATATGGCGTAGGTATGATGTTCATGCCGCTTGACGCTGTGCAACGTGAATCATGTAAAAAACATATTGAAAAGATTGTCGCTGAAGAAGGTCAAACCGTAATAGGATGGCGTGATGTACCAACATGGAATGGCAATATTGGCGCGTCAGCATTAAAATGCGAACCATATATGATGCAGATTTTCATTGGTAAGTCGTCAGATGTTACAGATGAAATGGCATTTGAACGTAAGTTGTATGTTATCCGAAAACGGTCAGAAGATGATATAAGATTTGGAAAAAAGTTTGTTGGCGGTGATGTATTTTATGTGTCCAGCTTATCATGTCGTACTATCGTTTACAAGGGAATGTTAACCCCGCAACAAGTCGGCACTTATTTTCCTGAATTACATGATGAGAGTTTAGACTCTGCTATCGCACTTGTCCACTCGCGATTTTCTACAAATACTTTCCCCAGTTGGGAACGCGCACATCCAAATAGATACCTTATTCATAACGGTGAGATAAATACTATTCGTGGCAATGTTAATTGGATGCGAACCCGCGAGTCCATGTATGAATCAAAAACATTCGGCAATGATTTGAAAAAAGTATTGCCGGTGGTCCATGAAGATGGTTCAGACTCCGCCATGTTTGATAACGCATTAGAGTTTATGCATCTGGCAGGTCGTCCTTTGCCGTTGGCAATGATGATGATGATTCCAGAGCCATGGCAGAATCATGAAGGAATGAGCAAAGAACGTAAAGCATTTTATGAATATCATAGTTGTTTGATGGAGCCATGGGATGGCCCTGCATCCATAGCATTCACCGATGGCACGATGGTTGGTGCGGTATTAGATAGAAATGGTTTGCGCCCATCCCGCTATTATGTTCTGAAAAATGACGTTGTTGTTATGGCGTCTGAAGTTGGCGTGTTGGATATTCCCAATGATATGGTTGAATATAAAGGTCGTCTGAAACCGGGATGCATGTTATTGATTGATACTGCCGAAGGTCGTATCATTGATGATGAAGAAATTAAAGCGAAATATGCAAATGAAAAGCCTTATGGTGAATGGTTGGAAGAATATCTGATATCCTTGGATGAATTGCCTGACCCGCCTACAATACATGCACCAGATCATGACACCGTATTGCAACGGCAGCAGGTTTTTGGCTTTAGTTATGAAGATATTCGGCAAATACTTATACCAATGGCAAGTGACGGTGTTGAACCTGTTGGCGCGATGGGTATTGATTCGCCATTAGCGGTACTGGCAAATGAGCCCCAGTTACTCTTTAGCTACTTTAAGCAATTGTTTGCCCAGGTTACAAATCCGCCAATTGACGGTATTCGTGAGCTTATCGTTACTGCAACCACAACGCTAATAGGTTCAGAAGGTAACTTGTTGCACCCGGAACCGGTGAATTGTCGTCAGGTTGAAGTGAAATCACCCGTATTAACCAATGAAGAGTTGGAGAAGTTGCGACATATCGACAAACCTGGTTTTTCATCAACGACCATACCGATGTTATATGATGTAAACGGTGGTGGTGCTGCTTTGGCAGCGGCTCTGGATGATATGTTTTTAAAGGCTGATGAAGCGATTGGAAATGGTACCAACATTATCATTTTATCAGATAGAAATGTTTCAGCAGAAAAAGCCCCGATACCATCTTTGTTGGCTACCGCTGGTTTACATCACCATTTAATCCGCTCTGGCAAACGTACAAACGTTGGATTAGTAATTGAGAGTGGTGAACCGCGCGAAGTTCATCATTTTGCGTTGTTAATTGGATATGGTGCAAGTGCGGTTAACCCGTATATGGTTTACGAATCAATAGATGATATGATTCGTAATGGAATACTTAAAACGACAAAATATGAAAAAGGCGTATACAATTACAGTAAAGCTGCAGTAAAAGGCATTTCAAAAACGATGACCAAGATGGGCATCAGCACCATACAGAGTTATTGCGGTGCACAGATATTTGAAGCATTAGGTGTTAATAATGCTGTAATAGATAAATATTTTACTCATACTCCATCCCGCATCGGCGGCATAGACCTTGATATCATCGCCGAAGAAGTGCGCCGCCGTCATATTCATGGTTTCCCGACACGATCAGAAAATATTGCTCCACTCAGCGAGGGTGGTCATTACCAATGGCGCGCTGACGGTGAATATCACATGTATAATCCAGAATCTATTTACGTATTTCAAACAGCGGTTAGAAATGCAGATTATGGATTATTTAAGAAATTCGCAAAGATGATGGATGAACAGGGTAGCCGACCGGTAAATCTGCGCGGGTTGATGAAATTTAAAAAGTTTAATCCGATTCCTATTGAAGAAGTAGAATCGGTTGAATCAATTTGTAAAAGATTTAAAACCGGCGCGATGTCTTATGGCTCTATTAGTAAAGAAGCGCACGAATCATTAGCTATCGCAATGAATAGAATCGGTGGTAAAAGCAACACCGGAGAAGGTGGAGAAAATCCACGTCGGTTCACTCCTGATGAAAACGGCGATTCCAGATGCAGTGCTATTAAGCAAGTCGCTTCGGGGCGATTCGGCGTTACCCTTGAGTATCTGGTAAACGCTAAAGAGATTCAGATTAAAATGGCACAGGGAGCAAAGCCGGGTGAAGGCGGGCAACTGCCGGGTGCAAAGGTTTATCCCTGGATTGCTAAAACACGATATACTACCCCGGGCGTTGGGCTTATTTCACCACCGCCACACCATGATATTTATTCGATTGAAGACCTGGCCGAGTTGATTCACGACCTGAAAAATGCAAACCGCGACGCGCGAATATCTGTGAAATTAGTCGCAGAGGTTGGCGTCGGTACCATCGCTGCTGGTGTGGCGAAGGGACATGCGGATGTTATTTTAATATCTGGTTATGATGGCGGTACTGGTTCATCGCCGCGTTCATCAATCCGTCACGCTGGTTTACCGTGGGAACTCGGGCTCGCTGATACTCATCAGACCCTGGTGCTGAATAACCTGCGCGACCGTGTTGTGTTGGAGACGGATGGTAAATTGATGACCGGCCGCGATGTGGTTATTGCTGCCTTGCTGGGTGCAGAGGAATATGGTTTTGCAACCCTGCCTCTGGTGGCACTTGGCTGTGTCATGATGCGTGTTTGTTCTCTTGATACATGCCCGGTTGGTGTTGCCACACAGAATCGCGAATTGCGCAAATGTTTCAAAGGTGACCCACAGCATGTCGTGAATATGATGTATTACATTGCGCAAAATGCACGCGAAATTATGGCAGAACTTGGATTCCGAACTATCAATGAAATGATAGGACGATCCGACCTGTTAGAATTATCTGATACTGTACAACACTGGAAAGCTGGGACTGTGAATTTAGACGCTATACTGCATAGACCAGTCGAATCAGATGAAGTTGGCGTATGCTGTATGGTAGCCCAGGAACATGGCATCGAAAACTCATTGGATGTAAAACAACTATTAGATATTTGTAAACCTGCTATTGATAATGGTGAAAAAGTACGGGCAGAACTTAGTATCAGCAATGTTAATCGCGTTGTGGGTACTATAACTGGCAGCGAAATAGCTAAGAAATACGGTCGCGAAGGTTTGCCGGAAGACACCATACAAATTAAGTTTAAGGGTTCAGCCGGACAAAGTTTTGGTGCATTCATACCGAAAGGCATGACCCTTGAGTTGGAAGGCGATTCTAACGATTACATCGGAAAAGGTTTGTCCGGTGGTAAGATAATAGTATATCCACCGTCCGGAATTGTAGCAGAAGAGAATATCGTAATTGGTAATGTCGCATTTTACGGAGCGACCAGTGGTGAGGCTTATATCCGTGGTATCGCTGGTGAAAGATTCTGCGTTCGTAACTCGGGGGCAAAGACTGTTGTTGAGTCCGTCGGTGACCATGGTTGCGAATATATGACCGGTGGCAGGGTCGCGGTACTTGGTTCGACAGGCAGAAACTTTGCTGCGGGTATGTCTGGCGGTATTGCATATATATATGATAAAGATGGCAATTTCAGCAATCACTGCAACACCCAAATGGTAGAGATAGAAGATTTGGAAGTAGATGATTTAGCTGAATTGAAATCTATGATTGAAAATCATCTGAAATATACCGGCAGTGATGTAGCGAAAGCTATCTTGGATGATTGGGATAATACATTAAGGAAATTTGTTCGGGTTATGCCGATTGACTTTAAACGCATGCTGGCTGTCATGGACAAAATGCGTGAAGCAGGACTGAGCGGTGATGACGCTGTAATGGCTGCTTTTGAAAACAACAAACGTGACCTGTCACGTGTCGGTGGGAACTAATAACGGAGAATAATAACCATGGCAAAACCAACCGGATTTTTAGAATACGAACGCGAAATACCAACGGACGAATCACCGCTGGCGCGTGTTAATAATTGGGATGAATTCCACCATCATTTGCCGGAAGAAAAACTTTTGAACCAGGCAGCCCGGTGTATGGATTGCGGTATCCCATTCTGTCACAGCGGAATTATGCTCGAAGGTATGACCAGCGGTTGCCCGCTGAATAATCTTATTCCTGAATGGAATGACCTTATTTATCGCGGCTTGTGGAAAATGGCTATCGAAAGATTGCTGAAGACGAATAATTTCCCCGAATTTACCGGACGCGTTTGTCCTGCGCCATGTGAAGGCTCCTGTACATTAGGGTTGAATAATCCATCAGTAACTATTAAAAATATCGAAGTCAGCATAATTGAACGGGCATTTGTAGAAGGATGGATTAAACCTAATCCACCGCAAGTGCGCACCGGAAAGAAAGTTGCCGTTGTCGGCAGCGGTCCTGCCGGTTTAGCGGCTGCAGATCAGTTAAATCAGGCTGGGCACACAGTGACAGTATTTGAGCGCGCCGATCGCATCGGCGGTTTGTTGATGTATGGCATTCCAAATATGAAACTGGATAAACAGGATGTTGTTCAGCGTCGTGTAGATATCATGACGGCAGAAGGCATAACATTCCGCACCAGTACCGAAGTTGGCAAAGATTACGCTTCAGAATTGTTGTTGAAAGAGTTTGATGCCGTGGTGTTATGCGGTGGTGCTACCAAGCCTCGCGATTTAAAAATTGAAGGCAGAGATTTAAACGGTATATATTTTGCAGTTGATTTCTTATCACAAAATACTAAATGCCTTTTAGATGGCGACGGAGAACAAGTAAGCGCAAATGGCAAAGATGTAATAATCATTGGCGGAGGCGATACCGGTACTGACTGTGTGGCAACCTCACTGCGTCATGGGTGCAAATCACAGATACAATTTGAAATTATGCCAATGCCGCCGGCAAAACGCACGAATGATAATCCCTGGCCACAATGGCCTCGTACCCTGAAGGTCGATTACGGTCAGGAAGAATCCATTGCCGAATATGGCCGCGACCCGCGTGAATATTGTATCACCACCAAGAAGTTCGTCAGCGATGAAAATGGAAATGTCAAAGAACTTCACACCATGCGTGTAGAATGGGTGAAGGATGAAAACGGTAGATCATATCCACGGGAAATACCGGGTTCAGTACAAAAATGGCCGGCGCAATTAGTGTTGATTGCTATGGGTTTTCTGGGACCGGAAGATAAAGTATTATCAGACCTTGGCGTTACCCGCGACCCGCGCAGCAATGCCCAGGCTAATTATGGCGAGTATTCAACTAACATCCCGGGTGTATTCGCCGCTGGAGACATGCGCCGCGGCCAAAGCCTGGTAGTATGGGCCATTCGCGAGGGTAGGGACGCCGCCCGCGAAATAGATAAATACCTGATGGGAAATAGCGAACTGTAAGATCGATAAAGCAAAAGCCGGGATTGATAATCCCGGCTTTTTTTATAATGCTTGACTATTGAATGGATGTTTTGATAGACTAAAAATGATGAAAGGTTAAACTTTTTAAGAGGCATAAGATGAATAATGATATTCGTTGGGTTCAACGCTTTAATAATTTTAATAATGCTTTTTTACTGTTGCAATCAGCATTGCAAGATAGGCCTTTAGATACATTATCTGATTTAGAGCAAGAAGGTATTATTCAACGATTTGAATATACTTATGAATTGGCATGGAAAACCATGAAAGATTATATGGAAGAAAATGGGATTATTTTGGATGAAATCACTCCAAGAGCAGTTATAAAATCAGCATTTGCAGCAAATTTAATTCAAGATGGCCAGGTTTGGATAGATATGATGATTCATCGAAATCTTCTGTCCCACACTTATGATATTAAAATATTTAAAATTGTTTTAATAGCTGTAACAACCTTATATTTTCCTGCCATTAATGAATTACATGATTTGTTATCAAGCAAGGTGTCAGAAATATGATT
>JBIJDE010000392.1:0-4946 GCA_044344305.1 Armatimonadota bacterium | reverse complement strand
AATTGTTGAATATTTCAGCAAATACTATCCATTTTTATCCTGAAATAAGTTGCATAACCTTATCTATAATTAATTTTGATTTCATAAGCCGCAAGCAGAATGCTTACGGCTTTATTAAAATTGCATAATTTTATTCTTTAGCACCCGCTTTAACAAGTGCTTCCACACACCCGGACAGTAAATCACCTTGTTTAGCATAATACAACGGGGTAAATCCTAATTTATCCTTTGCGTTTACATCAACCCCTAATTTCACAAACAGGTTAATAATTTCCGGTTTTCTGGCATAATGCAATACATTTCTACCCTGAACATCAGTTAATTTAATCTCTTTTAATAAGTCAAAATCTGTAACAACCTTTCTGTATGCATCAATATACTCTATATCATTTTTTCGTACCAATGTAATTATAGGGGTTGTACCATTATTTAATAAAGTACTTGGAGTCACATCTCGAAATTGTGAGAAAATACCATATAACATGAATTGAAACTTATCAATCTTCCTATTAGGGTCTATACTATTACAAACAGCTTGAGCAACATTTATACCTAAAATATTACGCATATTTATAATCAAATTTCTATCTTTATTTATTCTCATTTCTTCGAAATAAATTGACCTGACAAATTTAATACTTTCATTATTATTTTTCACAGCATGTAAAAACCAGAGGTTATCTCCTTTTGCATTTAAAACACGATGATCAGCCTTGCAAATATTAAGGAGAAAATCTGTTACATCTGGATTTTCCGCCAACTGCACAGGAGTTAACCCATTGATATCTTTATGTTCAACATCAGCACCTAATGAGAATAGTTTTTCAACAATTGCTTTTCTTTCTGTGGTGCCTTTATCAAACGGATTATTCTTATCACGAGAGACAATCGTATCTAATTGACAGGTGACTGCCAGTGAGAGTGGGGTTTCACCTTTTAAGTTTTCCTTATTCACAAAATCTTTTCCCATTACGTTTATCATATCTATAGCCACACCGGGGATATTATTTTTTAAAACTAAATTTAACGGTGTATCACCATCATTATTTTTTATTGACAAATCAGGTTTAAGTGACATTACAGTTTTAATCATTAATGGTAATTTCTTTATGATTGCTTCATGCAAAATAGTATTTCCTTTGGAATTCTGATAATTAACATCTGGTTTTTTGGCAATAATGTAAGATGGAATATCAGTAAATTCATCATTTTTAATTAATCTCATGAGAAAACTGTCACCATCTTTATCAATAACATTAACATTTGCATTATATTTACATAGCATGGGAAGATGGGCAAGACTTTTACTTAATGCGATAAAAAGAGGGTAGTTGCCGTCATAATCGGGTATATTTGGATTTGCGCCATTTGCAAGTAACATATCTGCAATTGTGAACTTTGCGCTCGATATCATATCAGGGCGGTTTAACTGCATAGCGTATAATAATGGAGTGCGACCTTTATAATCAGGTTCATTTATTAGTGCACCCATTGCCACAGCGATAGGAATTGTATCATAGCAGTTATCGATAATATAGAAAAATATAGATTGGCCATTTTTATCTACAATCTTCATTTCCTCCGGATGCCGTTTTAAATATTGAGTATATGTCATCGTTTCACCGATTTTGGTAATACCAGTCAAATCGCCATTCGGCAGCAACGCAAATATCTGAATATTAACAAATATTACTATAATTAATGATAATGATATTTTATTCATAAAGCACCTTTTTTAATATATTTAGCAAATAGTTCTGCCATTTCGGTATTATTTCTATTTATCATTGCTACCGCGCTTATTCCATTTGAATTCTTAACCCCTGGTGATATTCCATTTTCCAATAAAGCTGCCGCAAGATTTATATTATTATTAGCAACTGCGTAATTCAACGGGCCATTGCCATTCTGATCACGTAAAGTCATATCTGCGCCGCCCTTTATTAATATCTTAACTACTTCAGGTGAAGAAGCAGAAAAAACTGGTGGAAGACCCATATAACGAATATTCAAATCAGCTTTAGTATCAACCAGAATTTGTAGCATTTGCAGTTGAATTTGTTTGTCTTCATCTTTATTAAGCTTCTTTGTTAATATATAATGTATGAGAGTACCTGACGGTCCGATATTATTTAGATTTATTTTCAATTTACATACTTTTTGCAACAATTCTACATCTTTACGATCTATAATTATGAATATCAACTGTTTTTTATCATCATATTGACGATTAAGAATCTGTTCTTTATTTTTCGATTGTTCATAAATTAGATTCAATATATCATTATTGGCATTTGTTTTTAAAGCGATAGATAATGCAGTGTCACCTGTAGCCGACATCAAACTCATGTCAGCGCCTTTGCCAATTAATATTTTCAGAGCATTAATATTATTAAAATTAACTGCAATCATTGCTGGTGTTAATCCTTTAACATCCTGAATATCTGGATTAGCGCCATTATCAAGCAGATATTGCAATATATCATTTTTCTTCACATCCATTACAATTTTGTGCAGTAATGTATTTCCCTTAGCATTTCTCATATTAGGATCAGCTTTCTTTTCAACCAGTAATTTAACAATCTCAAGCGTATTTGCAACGTGAAGCGGTTGGTTGACACCACGAGTAGTATTTTTCACCTGGGCACCCCGCGCCAATAGCAGATTTATTATCTCCATATTTCCTTGTTGAATCGCAAAATACAACAACGATCTACCTTCTGAATCATACATATTTACATCATTTATCTTATTTATCATTGAAATTGCTAACTTCGCCAAATTATTCTCAATTGCTATATGCAAAGGTGAGACAATAGCTCTGAACATATCATCTTCGTTATACCCATAGATCTCAATCTTCGCGTTTTTACTTAAAAGATATTCAGCAGCCTTTTCGCTGTTACTGTTAACAGCATAAAATAATGGAGTGCGGAATGATGTATCATACAAATTTATATTCGCCCCATTGGCTAATAAAAGTTCCATCGCGTTTACTGCATTATATCTGGCTGCGTTCTGCAGAGGGGTGCACGATAACCTTCTGGTCACTGGATTAGCCATCCCTTGACCTTCTACATAAGCACCTTTTTCCAACAGGTACTTCATCACTTCAATTGATCCGTTCATTGCCGCTACTGATAACGCGGTATCACCTTTGCTATTATAACTGTTTACCGGAATACCATTCGCCAGACATTTTTTTACCAGATTAATATTATTGTTGCTTATCGCATTAAATAATGATTCTGGTTTGGTGGTATCAAAATCATATATAGCACCATGTGCTATTAAAATATCTGCCACCGGTTTTGAATCTGCTGGAAAATCCGGTAATGTTACTAATTTGGGATTGCTGAAAATCTCTTTATCATAATTTTGTACATCTATATATTGCGAGCAACATATAGATGCAAAGTTACACAAAGTTCCATATGGATAAAAATTAACCTTAAAGTCAATTTTCTGTTGTTTATTAAATAGCATACCATACGGTGTTAACTTCACATCATCAATACCACCGTTAACATCACTACCTTTATCCAGAAACAATTTCACTAATTGTTGACTTCGTATACCAACAGCCATATGTAAAGGTGTAACACCATCAATTAATGTTCCATCTGAAGATATCTGATTCATGTCTGACTCAAATGATTTACCAGATTTTTTGTCAAATATTGATTTTAGAGATGCCCCTTTATTAAGAAGATAATCACACATCTTATTCTGATTATAAGCTGCGGCTGCTGATAACAGAGAAATCCTGACAGTTTTATCTGTTGTCCCTTTCGGCAATCCGGTATTAATATCATATTCTTTCGTCAAGAAATAATTTATTACATCATCATATCCGCAAGCCGCAGCGATATGCATCGGAGTAACAGTATGTGATAATTGATCTACCTTCACATAATATGGAAATCCTGCTTGTTCTAATACCTTAATCATCTCAATATCATCGCGAAATGCAGCCCATGATATTAAACCTGGATTTTCATTAAAATGCCCCTTCATCTCACAATTATTCAACATGTATTTCACCATCTCAATCCTGTCGTTCATCACTGCGACTTCCAATGGCGAATACCCTCTCCAGCCATTACTGACTTTTATTGTTTTTTGCCAATATGTCATTTTCGGCAAAATTGATATCTTATTTGCCAATATTGCGTTCAATACGTCCGCTTGGCCATAGCAATAATGCACCATACAGAATATAGACAACAATATTAATAATTTACATCTCATAGATATACCTCATTACTTATATATAGTTTTATATAACTTAAGTTATTATGGAATTTTTTAATTAAGGAATTTCAGTTGTAATCTTAAGAGGAAATAACTCCATCATTTTATTGAGATACCTCACATTCACTAGTTTTCCTTTATTTATTTTAGTTACAATAAAATAATCTTGTGCGTCAATTCCAGCAAACACACCTAAATCAATAGCAAATATGTTATCAATATCAGTTGATCTTATGAAATTACTATAAAGTTTAACAAATTGTGTTCCCAGTGGGAATTCAAATATTTCACGCTCATTTGAAACTTTAATACCTTTAAAATCTAATGGATTAATGTCAAGGACAGGATCACTTTCTACTATATTACATGTATAATCTAGATTATTTATGGGTAATCCGATAAGATTAAATACCGTACCCCATGTTGCAGCAGCTGATACGCCAGCTTTCGTATCAGTGAACCACTCTATTTCCTGCGTAAATTGACCTTCACTATATGAGAAGCTACCAGACGAATCAACTTCTTTAATCCAAGTAATTTTGTTCTTACAACCGATAATATCCAAAGTGACATCACAATATGATGGAAAAAATCTTGCTAATAAAGACGTTGCTTTATCATCATTATTAGTATCTGCTGGATAATCAATGGTGTCTGTCGGATAAGATTCTGGAATAGTATATGTTTTTAGA
>JBIJDE010000429.1:0-4523 GCA_044344305.1 Armatimonadota bacterium | reverse complement strand
TTAGTTATTAATCCTAAAGATAAAGATATAAACGAAGCTTTTGAATTTTACGATTCCATAGTATGTGCCGAAATTGAATATGATGATTTAAAAAAAGATTCTAATATTATAAATCCAATGATACGTATTGCTAGTTTATCACTTGCAGATGCATACGGAGAGGAAATTAAAGATAGAGATAAAATTATTGAAAATATATTTGATGAGTTTAGCAGCTTTTCTGATGATATTTTTCTCTATTCTTTAAATAGGTTAAAAAAACGATATAATGGTATATACCGACTTGATAAAAAATTCTATGATGACTGTGCCAAAAATATGGGTAATTCAGTTAGAAGAAACAATAGTAATTCTAATACCAGTCAACAAAATGCTAATTCATCCGGTGGTTGCGGAGGATGTATATTAATATTATTGAACATGATAAAGTTTTTGATGATATCTATTGTTGTTATTGTATTTTTCATGCACATAGTTCATATCTAAAAGTAATGAAATCCTTGAATCAACTGGGTATTGTCTAAATAAAAAACTCCCGGCTTTGATAAAGCCGGGAGTTTTTGCTGAATTAAGTTATAATAGAGGGAATTAGAAAAAAATCACTTAAATTTGTATTGTTCCGCAAAACACTTCATCTGCCGGTCCTGTCATATATAGGTGATTATCTTCATCATTCCAAGTTATTTCCAGTTTACCGCCGGGAAGTTCAACTGTTGCTGTTCGTTCTGACAGTCCATTCAGTACCGCCGCTACCACAGTGGCGCACGCGCCGGTGCCACATGCCAGTGTAAGGCCTGCACCGCGTTCCCAGACGCGCATTTTCAGATAAGTAGGGGAGACACGTTGTACAAACTCAACATTGGTCTTACGTGGGAATATGCTGTGTCTTTCAATGCGCGGTCCAAACCATTCTACAGCATAGGTGTTAACATCATCTACAAATAATACAGCATGAGGATTACCCATAGATACTGCTGTTACTCGTACGGTTGTACTCTCTACCTGCAGCATTTCGTTTATGACTTCACCCTTGGGACCAACCATAGGTATTTGTGAACGTTCAAGGTGGGGCTCACCCATATTTACTTTTGCAACCTTCACTTTGCCATCTTCAACCTGAATAGCCGGAGCAATTATGCCAGCCAGGGTACTAACGGTGAAGTCTGTCTTTTGGGTTAAGCCTTTATCAAATACAAACTTTGCAAAACAACGAATCCCATTGCCGCACATTTCTGCTTCGCTGCCATCTGCATTAATGATTCTCATTTGAAAATCAGCTTCTGTTGAACTGATTACTAAAATTAGTCCATCAGCACCTATGCCGAAGTTACGGTCGCATAAGAAAGTGGCGGATTTTACTAATTCGTCAACTGAATAACTATTTCTAATACAATCGACAACGATAAAATCATTGCCAAGGCCGTGCATTTTTACAAAATCTATTGATGTAGGCATATAAATTTCCTTAAGGTGTTGATGTTTAAAGTTTACCTGTTAGTGGGGTGATATGTAAAGAGGAGAAGGGGCGAATTACGAATTACGAATTACGAATTTTAAGTATTAAATTATTGAGCTTTAATAATATTAGTAAAAAATATAATTTAAATAATTCGTAATTCGTAATTGATAGGCTACATTCCTACTGCTAAACCACAATATAGTGAATGTCCGGTGCCGAGGAATGATTTTGCGTTTAACAATGCGTGATGCGTGTATGACGCGGTGAATATGCCGATGGGTGATTGCCAGCTTACAATTGCATTAGGTGAACCGGTCAGGTAATTTGCACTGACGGTTACTTTATCACCAATCTGCTGGGATATTCCGTAAAACTCATTGACTTTAGTTGTGCTGGATGCGCTTTTTAAATTACCGCCAATAACTTTTAATTTTTGCCAAGAATAATATACTTTTGTTCTTTTATTTAATTTGTAAGATGTACCTGCGGTACCAGTCCAAGTTTGATACTTGTTTTTGATAACTGGGAGCGGTCCAACTGTAACAGTTGAAGAATCAGCTTGATATGAAACATCAGTACCGATTTTCCATTTATCAGATATTTCCTGGATTGCTCCAATGCGTACGCCTAAATCTTCTTTCAGTGTACCATTTACAGGAAAACTACCCATTAGTGGAGGAAGAGTAGCATTAACAGTAGCTTCGTCAATTGGAATTAAAGTGACACCAATTACAGTTTTATCAATACGCTGTGCGTATGATACTTCGATGGCGTCGCCAGTCGTTTGAATAGGAATACCGGGTACATTTTGCATTTCAGCCATATTAGAACTATAACCATAATGACAAATACGTAATAAACCAGGTCCGACAGTTGTAATTGCTGACTGAAAGTTTCCATTAACATGAAAGTCGCCGAATTCAAATCCTCCAAAAACAGCTTCTCCACCGGTTTTATAGCCGGCATCCTTCATTACCACCATATTTGGGGCAAATTGGGTTATCATGTCCTGAGTAGGGTCTACACCGCTCATTGATACCCAACCGAATGATAAGTTGCTTAATTTTGGCAAATCACCCGGGTCAAGTGGAGGGGGAGCCGCGTTTGAAATCAGAATCGATAATAATAATCCTGATAACACGGACAGTTTACGAGTCGTTGTCATTTTGGCTACCTCTATTACTGTGAAAATACAACTATATTATATTTCTGTATGTTTAGTAAACTTCCTTTTTAAGGATTAATAAGAGTTTTATTTTAAACAATAATAACTTTAAAATCCACATAAAAATGCTTAATAATCAGATGGTAAAATTTTAAATTGATTATTTCTGGTGAAATTAATAATAAAAATAAAGTATTGATCTGTAAAATTTTCATCATATTTATAAAAAGACGATTAGTAGAATGCGGATTTATACGAAATAAATACCACATTGACTAATATATACCTCAATCGATATAATTAATTCATGCCTAACAAAATTACATCAACAGCGCCAACTCGTATTGATTTTGCGGGTGGCACCTTAGACATTTACCCATTATTTTTATATGTGGGTAATTCTCGCACTATTAATGCGGCGATTGATTTAAATGCGCAAGTTGTCATGAAGTTGCGCAATGATAAAAAGATAACAATCAAATCAATTGATACCGGTGCATATCTTCAAGCAGATAATATTGATGCTCTGCCCAAAGATGGTCCATTATCATTAATAACGCGGGTATTGTTGTATTACCGTCCTGAAGAAGGAATGGATATTGAGACACTTCTTGCCCCGCCGCACGGTAGCGGATTAGGTGCATCGTCTGCTCTATATGTTGCATTAACACATGCCGTAAGCGCATGGATGGATAAACCGCGCGACCCGGAAAAATTAATTCGCACGAGCAATCATTTAGAAGCGCAGTTAATGGGTATGCCGGCAGGTACTCAAGATTATTATCCTCCCACTTATGGCGGTATCAAAGCTATTCATTATGAATTAGAAGATATCTGGTGTGAACATTTAGAGATATCAGGCGATTTCATATCTCTATTAAATGAACACCTAATTGTGTCATATACCAATATGACTCACCACAGTGGCACTACTAACTGGACATATATGCGCAACTTTTTTGATAAGGTACCAGCAACAGTTACAGCAATGCATAAAATCAAAGAGATTGCCGATGAAACTTATGAAGCATTCAAGGCGCATGATATAAAAGCTATTTCAAAAGCATTGGATGATGAATGGTCATTCCGCAAGACATTATCTGACGAAGTGACCAATGATAAAATCGAATTAATGATGACCGAAGCAATAAAAGCCGGTGCATGGGCAAATAAATTATGTGGTGCCGGTGGTGGTGGGTGTATGATAACACTGGCACCGCCAGACAAGAAGGAAGCAGTCATCAAAGCGTTGGAAACAAATGGCGCAACATGGATGCATACCAGTCTGGCACGTGACGGCGTGAAGGTAGTGATTGAATAATATATTATATCAAGCCGGCAGGGAATCCCTGCCGGCTATTTTTTAATGTTTTACATGGCTAAATACAAGTTGTATTGGGAGATGTCGAAATGGCAGATGACAGAATAAAAACTATGCGATTTGAACATACCGATAATATACCGGTATCAATTGGTATATTACCGGCAGCATGGATGCTATACCGTGATGAGTTGGATTATATTATTCGCAATCATCCATCGCTATTTGGCGAGCAAGGTGATAAAAAACGCGATTATGACGCCGTATGGAGTGATACTTATCATTATGGCAGTCATGTGGATAAATGGGGTTGTGTATGGACAAATATTGAAGAAGGAATGGAATCGATCGTCACCGGACACCCGATACCGAACCGCGAAGATATCCACACCTTCAAACCGCCGACGACCATTGATGGCAGCATACCACACGGTTTCATGTTCCTGCGTCTCACCGACCTTCGCGGATTTGAAGAAGCAATGGTAGATTTTGCTGAAGAGCCAGAAGAATTGCAGCTATTAATTGATATGGTGTTAGATCATAATATGAAAGAGCTTGAATTTAAATTGAAAAATTAT
>JBIJDE010000391.1:0-4958 GCA_044344305.1 Armatimonadota bacterium | reverse complement strand
ACGAGGTGCACGTATGAATACTCTTCTATCAATATCTTCAACTTTTTGAATAAATTCCTGTCCAAGTGTAACTACTGCAAGGGCAGTACGAATGTCGACAGATGCATCAAGTTGTAGATTTTTAGTATTAGCAGAAGGATGCAGGTCTTTATATCTAATATTTACACGGTCATTAATATCGACTTCCAGTTGACCTTCAACAGGAGTACCTTTTGGTGTCGTTTTTATTACGCCACCAAAAATTCCAGTGTGTGGTCCTGTTTCCGTTAATTTTAATGAGACAATTACTTTTGAATTTGAAGATGCAAATGCATCTATACTCATGGTATCGGCTTCATTACTGATATCGCTGTCTGGTTCGATTAATTCAACATATACACCTTGACCAGGTTTAATGCTTCGCATGAAAGACTTGTCAAATGTAAATGGTTTTATTCTTAATGTTCCATCTTCTGGCAATCGGAAGAATGCAGTGGCAGTTTCTGGCAGGTTGCCAATAATTTGCCAGTTATCTGAAAGAATATTTTTCTGAACGTATCCCTGTCCTTCTTTGAAAACATCCACACCAGATTGAGCCATAATATTTAATTTTGCATCTGTCGCTAATTCTATAGCTATTGAACGTGGTGTGTCTGCGCCACCTGCGGAAAGACGGTCAACATAGGTAACAAAAATCTTGCTGTCTCCAAGTACCTGAAGAATGCCATCGCCAATTTTCACATCGCCAAGGGCAGTGTCAATGGTGCCCATATAAACGCCACGGCTAAATGCTGGTTTCAGAATAGCAGTCTCTTTATCACCATTATTAGTTGTTATTTCAACTTTAACAGCGTCATTACTTAAGTTAGAATTAAGGTCAGCGTCAGCTACTTTTAGTTGCAATGGAGTTCCAATTGCAACATTCTGACGTGGGGGAGTATTTGCTATTCCAATACTCTGGAAAGCAAGAATTGCCTGTCCATAGTTTTTGTCTTTAAATTTTTTCATACCAATCAACAGATATGCTTCGTCAATAGCAGCTAAGTCCGGGTTTTGGCTGATGATATCACTGATTACTTTGTTGGCTTCTGCAGAGTTACCCTGGGTAAACATGATAGATGCTTGTTTGATTTGGGCTCTAACGCTGATATTTTTATTGGGGTTTCCTACCAGGTTCTGCATTAATTCATAAGCACTGGGAAAATCACGTTTGTCAGTAAGCATATCGGCCTGCAAGAATGCTGCGTTAGTTTGGTATGGGTGATTCAAATTGTTTGTTATAGGAGTTATCATTTGAATCGCACGGTCATAGTCGCCTATATCTCTATAAGCTAGAGCATAACCGAGTTCAACTTCTGGAAGCTTATTTTTTCTTAATGCTTCTAAAACAGGATAAACTCTTTTTTGATAACCTTGTGCCATACGCAGAGTTAGCTCTTCATTCGGAATAGTAGAATCGTCAATTGTCGATGGTTTCTTCAATTCTCGAGATGTGCTGAGCAAAACATCGGTATATGATGCATTTACAGGGGTTTGATACGAAATGTCATTACCGAGAACAACGGCCATCAATTCACGTGAAGGCAATCCTGGTTTATCTATAGAGATTTTGTTCTGATTATTAATCGATAATGAGATATTATTAATATCCCACATTACATTAATATTAAGATTCTGTCCTACTCCCCAGTTAATGGGAGTAGTACCATTTTTCTGACCACCACGATCATCTGTAAGTCTCAGGTTTAAGTTTTGTCCACTTATCCATACCATTATTCGACCTTGGCCGGTACTGCACCATGAATCCAATAAAGTTCTTTGAATTGGGTCAGCAGTTGTAGGCGCTAATAATGATACAGTGAATCCTATACCACCAGTTGCAGCACTGACAAGTCCAGCTGATGGAACAAGGATGGCTTGTCCTTTTGCTGCAATATCTATCCCAACTAAACCTGATGATACTGGTTTGCCTAATAACAGGGTGAAATTACCAACGCGAGGGTATTTCGGTAATGTTCTGATATCACCTGTTCCCTGCAACTGCAATTGGTCATAGAATGATGTTCCCTGGGTAGGGACAACAGGCGTTGTAACCTGTGAAAATGCAGAAACGCATAATAATATTAATAAGAAAAATGAAATATTCTTAATCATTTTAATTCTCCTTACTGGTTGTTGTAGTTTTATTTCCATACTTGCGATTTAAATCAGCAAGCATTTTTTCCGCATCTTCAGATTCTGAACCATAGTTAGCGATGATAGTACGCAGAATATCCATCGCGCCAGTAATATCTTTTAGTTTTTGGCTTGCCTGGGCAGCCATCAGTAAAATTCTACCGGTTATTACACTATCTGGGTATTGTATCTGCGTTCGTTTTCCTGCATCTACAACACCACGATAATCTTCTGTTTCATAACGGAAACGTGCTAATTGGAACATGGCATCCGGCGCACGTTCACTATTTGGATAACTTCTTACGAATTCTTCCAATGAGGCTGATATTTGTTCCGCTTTAACGTTACTACCTGTCAAACTGCTAAGACTGCCGGTTTTTGGTTTATACATTGCCATGTAGGCTTTACATATTTCAAATTGTGCTTGTTCAGCAATAACAGTTCCCCTTGCTCGGGTTGCTACACTCTGGTAAATAGCCATGGCCTGGTCGTATTCTTCTCGTTTTAAATGTAAGGCAGCCAAGTCAAACAAAGCTTGTTGACCTTTTGGGCTATCCGGGTATTTACGAGTCATTTGAGTTATAATTCCAATCGCAGAATCATACTGGTCAAGACCTACATAACTCTGGAAAAGACTATACATAGCATCTTCAGTTTCTGGAGCAGTGGGATACTTCTTAATAAGATTATTTAATAATATCATTGATTTTTTGAAGGTATCAACTGATTTCTGATCTTGTCCTAAATCGCGATAGGTTGTCGCCATTTCATTTAAAGAGCGTGCTCGATACAGGTCTGCTGTAATAGAGATATCATTTTTCTTAACTTCTGATTCAACAGCTCCTATACCACCATCTGATGGTGCGAAAAATGCTATTTTTGATATGATATCTTTTGGTCCAAGAACAGCTTGAACTGTGATATTTTTCTCATCTTTATAAGTTATAGTTAATGAGTCATTTATTTGATTAGCGGAGCCTTCTACCAATGCTGCATCTGTCTCGATTTTACCGGAGTCAACAACAACTGGACCTTTTAGCGTTGGAACTTTTTCAATAAATAATCCGGTATGTGGGCCAGTTTCTTTCAAAGTTACAGTTTCAGAATCTCCAGTTTTTGTTTTTAAAGTAACTGTTATTGAATCTGCAGCATCTGTTGTATCCTGATCAGGGTCATAAACTTCTATTCCTATTGAATCGCTTAATACAATACCGCGGATTTCATTTTCTTTTGAGTTTCGTATAATCATTCGCGCACTGGATGCAATATCCATGTCATTTGATTTATCAACAATACCAGCAGCGTCGCCAATATAACGGCTTTTATATGTCAAGTTAATTTTATCTGCACCATGTAATTGTAGAATGCCATCGCCAGCTTTTGCATCACCCATTATTGTAGGTACAGAAGCGATAAATCGGTCACCACCGATAGCATCTGCACGTAACATCACTTCTTCAGCATCTCCTGATGTTGTTTTTATATATACTTTATACGAAGTTTTATTTGTTGATACACTATTAGGCTCAATCATTTTTATATACAGAGGTTCACCTGGCGATACTTTTTGAAGTTGTGGTTTGTTTGCCGCAAATGCAGTACCAACTTTTTCCAATTCTTCAGAAGCCTGCGCGAAGTGACCGAGTTTGAAATGGGTGACACCGATTGCGAAATATGCATGATCAACCATTGGATTCTCTGGGAAGTCAGTGATAATTGCCCGGTATGCCTTAAAAGCATCAGAATATTTTTGTATACCACTGAAAATATCACCAATTTTAGAAAGCGCTTTGGGTGACCATTCACCATTTTCTTCTTTAACTACAGATTGAAGTAAAGTAACAGCATCAGCTTCTCTTTTTAATGATGTTAATGCATCTGCCATACGAAATTGCGCCTGATACCTTGTTTCGGTTTCAGGGAATCTTTTAACCACATTATTGAAGACGCTAATAGCACTTTCATATTCAGCGACTTTCATATTAGCCTCTCCCTGTAAGAACAGGTTCTGGGCATCTCGTTCCTGCGGATCAAGATTATCGTCCGCAGCAAATACTGCACACATGGGCAGTAAAATCATGAGCAATAGTGGAAATAGTCTCATAAAAACCTCACAAGTTGATTATAATGACCAAGAGAGATAATATGCATTACCTTCAATTGGCATAGCCTCTTCATTTAATTTTTTGAAATTAATTATAATAATTTCTGATCTTTCTTTCGTTTTCTTTAGTGCAGCGACACTTCTTCCATCAATATTAATTACAGGATGACTATATTCAGCATCTGTTGTTTCGGGTGATATCTTCTTTAATTCTTTACCTGCACCATTTATAGTGTAGAGAGCACCTTTATTTACGAAGCAAATTAAATCGTAATATAAACTTGTTGCAGGTTCAGTGCCACCGTCAGTTGTTAACTGAATTTCATCACTACCATTTGCTGATACTGAATATAGATTCCATTTATCATCACGTTTTGATTGGAATATAATTTTTGTTCCATCAGCATTAAATGCCGGACAGTCGTTATCATATTCATTTTTTACTATAGTCGTCAATTTTCCTCCGTCAGTATTCATGCGCCAGATCTGCCATTTGCCTGTATTTCTACATGCAAAGGCAATTTTTTTGCCATCTGTACTAAAGGTAGGGTGACGATCTTCATATCCCGGATGAGAAAGTCGCTTAATTTCATTAGATTTTATATTTAATAAATGAATATCAGTATTTTTTATCATATTAGGGTCGTCCCAACTGATTTTTTCTGTATTGATGTATACAATTTTGTCACCATCAATAGAT
>JBIJDE010000089.1:0-12780 GCA_044344305.1 Armatimonadota bacterium | reverse complement strand
ATCCAACATCAGTCATGATCTGGGTGGATTTTGTCTGGCTCCGAGTCAGCTAACGACAAATAAAGCCGGTGAAAAGATAATCAAACCCGAGTTATATCTGCGCTGGCTGCAATTCGGGGTATTTAACCCCATTATGCGTTTCCACTGCGCGCCAGGTTCCGGCAGTCGTAAACCTTCTGACTACGATACTGAATTGAATGGTGAATGTCGGCGATGGTTGCGGGTAAGACACAGTTTATTGCCGTATATTTATACCGCATCCCGCACCTGTTATGACACCGGTCTGCCTATTACCCGCGGATTATACCTGACAGAACCGGAAAATAATGCCGCTTACCGGTTTGATGAGTTCTATTTCGGACCTGATATGCTGGTGGCGCCAGTGGTATCCGCAAATAATGAAAAAGCAGTATATCTTCCCGAAGGTCAATGGTACGAGTTTGAGACGGCAAATATTGTCACTGGTGGGCAAGAAATAACCCGTGATGTGTCATTGTCTGATGTTCCAGTATATGTAAAAGCAGGCAGCATTATCCCGCGACAATCTCCGGATGGTGATATACATGCAGAACATATTAATGATTTGATTCTTGATATTTATCCTGGTGCTGATGGATATGGTGAATTATACGAAGATGATGGAAAGTCACCGGATTATAAGCAAGACATTTATTGTCGAACAAGATTTACTTTGATGCAAAGTAATGACATGCTGGTAATTACCGGTTCTGTTATTGAAGGAAAGCCTTTGGGAGAGACACGAAAGATAACAGTAAATATTTCGTTGGATAAATTGCCAAATTCGATTTATTTAAATAGTGAAACAAATATTATTAATTTTGAAAAAATGGATATGATAAATCGTTATCAGTTTAACCTGCCGGAAATTAAATCCGGTGACCCATTCCAGATAGTGATTAAAATAAAAGGTTAAAGAGGCTTTTGCAAAATCTGTCTGAATTGTAGGGAATGCCGTCCCCGGCATTCCGTTAATAGAGAGTTTCTATCTCAAAGAGGAATGCCGGGGACGGCATTCCGTACAGAAAAAATAGATATAATTGAGTTTTGCAAAAGCCTGTAGAGACGCATGGCCATGCGTCTCTACGGGAGACGAAGGATAAAATTAATGACTAAGATAATTAGTCCAACGAACATAAAGATATTAAATAATGAAACTGACATGCAAGTGAATTTGCAGCCGGTGGTACATATCATTTTTAAATCACATCTTGATGTTGGATTTACTGATAGCGCAAAAGCGGTAGTTGACAGATATTTTAATGTATTGTTTCCACAGGCTATTGAAACCGCTGATGAGTTGCGTCAGTGTGGTGGTGAAGAAAGATTGGTATGGACCACAGGTTCGTGGTTGATATATGAATACCTGGAACAGGCAAATAGTGAAAATCGCAAAAAACTGGAAAATGCTATAATTTCCGGTGATATCACCTGGCATGCACTACCCTTCACAACCCATACCGAATTAATGGATCCGGCGTTATTTAAATTTGGTTTATCGCTATCGCAGATACTCGATAAGCGATTTGGGCATAAAACGATAGCTGCCAAGATGACTGATGTGCCGGGACATACCCGGGCAATGGTGCCATATCTTGCCGAAGCCGGTGTGAAGTTTTTGCATATCGGTGTTAATCCGGTCTGTTCACCACCACAGGTTCCGCCGCTTTTTCACTGGTGTTCACCGGGTGGTGCTGAAGTTGTGGTTATGTATCAGACAGGGGGTTATGGTGATGTGCAGGCCATACCGGGTGGTAAAGATGTATTGGCATTTGCCCATCAGGGAGACAATGCCGGGCCACCGACTGCAGATGCTGTAATAACAAGATATAAACATTTAAAAGAGCAATTTCCTGAGCATCAGGTAATAGCATCAACAATGGATGCTTTTGCTGCAAATATTGATGATATCAGTGATATATTGCCAGTAATAACTGATGAAATCGGCGATACCTGGATACATGGCGCCGGCACTGACCCGGCTAAGGTAGCGGCTTATCGTGCATTATGTCGGTTGCATACTGAATGGGAACAGGCTGAACGCGTTTCATTGGACGACCCGTCTTACCGCGCGTTTTGTAGTAAATTGCTTTTGGTGCCGGAACATACCTGGGGCATGGATGAAAAAACGCATCTCCCGGCGGATGAACCTTTGCCATCCGGGCAATTGTTTAATAAAGATAAAAGATATCGTAGTGTGGATTTTAATTCAGCCAAAAAGACTCCGATTTTTAAAAAGTTTGCTGATTCCTGGGTAGAACAGCGTGAATATATCACTGACGCGCTAAAATCTCTTAATTCAATTTCCACTTTAAAATCAGAAGCGGAAAAAGTAATTAATGAATTAGTACCATGCCGTCCGGATTGTAATGATTATACAGATTCTGATGGATTAATTGACACTAATCATTTTAAGGTAAAAATAGATAGTAATACCGGAGCGTTGCAGTCATTAATAGTAAAATCGACAGAAAAAGAATTGGCAGACGTTAATCACCAATTGGGTTTACTGCAATATCAAACTTTTAATGAGGATGATTACGCACAATACATGAAAGAATATCTGATTAATATGGATGTTAATTTTTCGCCAGAGTGGACAAACTCCGCCTGGGCAAAACATGATTTCAACAAACCAGGCATTAATAAAGCTGGTGCAAAGTCAGGTATGGTAAAACCTGTAATGACCTGGACAGGTTGTAAAAAGACTGATAAAGACTCAGAATTATTAATAAAGGTAGAGTTTCCCATCTGGTGCTCTGACGAGTATGGTGCGCCGCGGGAAATTTATATTACATATACCTTTTCTAATGAGAATCCAACAATGGCAATAAAGGTGCAATGGTTTAATAAACCGGCGTGCCGTTTGCCGGAAGCTTTATGGTATTCATTTTTACCGAAAATCGAAAATCCAAATAAATGGATGATGGATAAAATGGGAGAATGGATATCTCCGTCAGAAGTGATAGAAGGTGGTAACCGGACATTGCACGCGGTACAATCCGGATTGCGTTGTCCTATAAAACATGGAGAATTGATGATAGAAACGTTGGATGCGCCTTTGGTGGCACCAGGTTCGCCGCAGTTATTACATTTTGATAAAACATTGCCGGATTTATCCGGCGGAATGCATTTCAATTTGTACAATAATACGTGGGGATCAAATTTTCCAATGTGGTATAACGATGACGCTTTATTCCGTTTCAATATAAAAGTTCTTAAATAATAAATTTTCTTTTAAAAATCCCAAAACTATCATTTGAAAACAGGGTCTAAATAAAAATAGGTTAACGTTAACATAAGAAGGGGTTAAAAATGTCAACTTTTAAATCGGTGGTAGTATTTTTGCTACTCTGCCTGGCAATCAGCACCCAGGCGATTACGCTTGCTGAAAATGGCGTAGCTAAAGCGACCATTGTTCACAATGGTTTTTTACAGCCGGCAAAAAACCTTCAGTCATACCTTAAGCAGATTTCCGGCGCGGAATTGCCGATGGTCATATCGATGACTGACGACTTGCGTGATAAGCCTGTTATTGTTATAGAAAAAGTTGACCAACTCTTAGGTGCAAGTAATGACACGAAGGGGAAACAGGCCTATCGGATTAAAACTGATGGCGATAAATTAACCCTTTCTGCCATAACAGACCTGGGTATTCAATATGCGGTATGGGGTTTATTAGAAGATCATCTTGGCTGCCGCTTTTATAATTTCAAGGCAAAAGGGTTGTCGTATGGCGGTCCCGGTCATGAAGTAATACCGAAAAAATCCACGCTTACAATAAACAAAATTGATGACTTTCAACAACCTGCGTTTGCTCAACGCGGCTTTATTTTCTGGATGGGCAGTTATCCCTGGATAATGCAGAATCGAGGAGTTGGTTATCCTGCTAATACTGTGAGCGGCGACCTTGCCGCCGGACATAATTTTTATGAATTGTTGCCGCCACAGGATAAGAAAGATGCAAAAGGAAATATAACTGAAAAAGGGCTGTTTGCTGAACATCCTGATTTTTACCCTTTAAATAAAGCCGGTCAGCGCGAGACGCCATGGAGTATGGGTGTATGCGGAACTAATCCGGATTTGCCAAAATTTCTGGCGGAAGCATTGCGCAGTCAGATTGCAAAAAGAAAAAAACAGATGGGTGCAAAATATGACCCGGCATTGCCGATTTCCGCCGCCCAGGGTGATGGTTTTACCGGGTGTATGTGCGATAATTGTCGTAAGTTAGTACATGATGAACAGTCTGAAGCGGCGCCGTTAATATTGATGCTTAACCGCGCATTGGAAGATTTAGAAAAGACCGACCCCGACCAGCAGGTTATAACATTTGCTTATTTCGATTCTCTTGACGCGCCAAAGACTATCAAACCTCATAAAAATTTGTGGATAAATGTGGTATCAAGCGCGCGGTCACAGAATAGCGCGGGTGACCAGGTGGGTCCGATTACCAATAACCCGGCAAACCGCGACTACGCGAAAGCGCTGAAAGAATGGCCAAAAATTGCTCCCGGACGGGTTACCACCTGGCACTGGGTTCCTTTTCAACCGGAATGGCCGGCAATATTCTACCTCAGCGACATCATGAAATATTGGAAAGAATGTGGGATTTATGGCACAAATCCGCAGTTATGCAGTGATAACTGGCAATGGCTGTATTCATGGGTTTATCTAAAACTAGCCTGGAATCCAGAGCTTGATGCTGATAAACTTATTCGTCAGTTTTTGGATGATAATTATGGTAAAGCTGCAGCTCCTTATGTATGGGAATACCTGACACTTGCCCGTGATGCCTATGCTGACAGCGGCCATGTTCCCAGTGCGGTACGTTGGAGCGGTTGGACCACGACAACGCGAGTGAAGATGTTTTCACCCACTATATTAGCTAAAATGACAGTGGCTATGGATAAAGCACTTGCAGCGGCAGAAAAAGAAAAAGATAAACGCCTTCTTTCTAATATGATAGAGGCGCGGGGAAGTTCTCTGGATGCGGTTACGCTGAATGCGGCGGCTTACAGCGGTAATCCATGGGGAATGGTTAAATATGCGGCGGATAATAAAAAATGGTTTGTTGCCGGTGCTGACCCGAATGTGCCCGGTTGTCTTGACCGTGCTAAAAAAGCCGCATTTATGAATGGTGGCGGTGAACACGGGGTATTGCGCACAATATCATGGTATGTTGCCAATAACGGTGGACCAGTGGTGGAACTGGATGGGAAATCAATGTCAGTGGCGGTATGTCCTGATTTGAAAGGACAAGTCACCAGCGCGATAGATAAAAAAAGCGGGAAAGAATTACTGGCTGTCCAGGGAGGGCAGGCCGGATATATTGACCAGTTCGCCAGAATTAGCTCACAGATATGGCTACCGGTAGATATTGCAAAAAATGATTTAAAACATCCTAATCTTGCTGATAAAGATTGGTCATCAGTATGGAGTGAATTCCAAAATCCGAATAAAGACAAATTAGAAACCGACCTTACCCTGTCCCCGTCTTTTTATGGATTTGATACTAAAAATCACCTGAATAGAGTAGTAAGCACTACTGATACCGGAATGCAGATTGATCGAAAATATAATGGCAGTTTTGCTGTTTCAAATCGATTTTCAACTCGCTGGATGCTCGCGTTGCCAAACCCGAAGGCAGCTAAAGTAGCGGTAACAGGCGGCGGAATTACAAAATTGCTTGATTTGCAATATGCTGTACCAGGCGGCATTAAAGGGATGAAGGCCGGAGACAGATTACCCGGTCTGGACGCGATGGATCAGAAATTTGATGATGTTATTGCCGTTTCTGACGCGGAACCGGTCAATATTCCGATAACTGCCAACTCCACCGGTGATATAGTAATTCAACTTGACCGTGGTGATGGGGTTGCCGCGGTGATTACTACCGCGGCTAATGGCTGGGATGCTATTGAGTTAAAACCAGTGGTTGATAAAGCTTATTTGCAGATAACATTAATTGCTACCCCGGCGGCAAAAGACGCGACTGCAATTAATTTGCCGGTTCAGGTGTTAAGCAGTAAAACTGTCCCGGTTGTTAAACAGATAACTACCGCAACTGTTGAAACGACTGCGGTATTAGTTGCACCTAAAATAAAAATTACCGGTGCAACGACAGCCATTAATGAATTGGATGGTGCGGAGTTAATTTGGATACCCGCGGGTGATTTCCTGCGTGGTTCACCCAAAGGCAAAGGTGCCGGTGATGAACGACCGCAGCGAAAAATTTATCTGGATGGTTATTGGATGTATAAATATCCAGTGACAGTAGCACAATATAAGAAATATTGCGACGCAACCGTCAAGACATTTAGTCCAACCTGGGGACAGGGAATGTATGCTGACCCCAAAGGTGATGAAGGTGCGTATGCGGTACAGATGAGTTGGTATGAAGCCGATACTTACGCAAAAGCGATTGGCGCCGCGTTGCCCACCGAGGCGCAATGGGAAAAGGCAGCCCGTGGTACTGATGGCCGTGAATATCCGTGGGGCAACAAATGGGATTCTACGAAATGTGTTTCAATGGAAGAAACTCTGTATAAGTTTTCTTCCGGATTTAAGCCAGTTGGCAGTTATCCACAGGGGGCCAGCCCTTATGGCGTGATGGATATGGCTGGCAACGTATGGGAATGGGTAGCGGATTGGTATAGTTATGAATATTATAAGTCATCACCAGCGAAAAACCCAACAGGTCCGGCAACCGGCAGTCACAAAGTATTGCGCGGCGGATGTTCATTGTATGACGAAAGATTAAGCCGTACCGCCGCCAGATTTATTAATCCGCCACATGTGCGCGATTGGACACCGACAGGTTTTAGGTGTGTGGTTAATGCGCCGGGACCGAAGTGAAGAGTGAAGAGTGAAGAGTGAAGAGTGAAATTTTGAATTACGAAATTGAAGGCTTTTACAAAACTTCACTTTGTCTATTTTTTAGTACGGAATGCCGTCCCCGGCATTTCGTATTGAGAACAAATTCTGATTTTATCTGATTTTTAAAGGAGACAGAACATGTCTATGATGCAAATACTTGTGATTTTGTTGCTCGCAGGTCTTGTGACATTTTGTCACGCTGCTGTAAAAGGGAATGATTTGACACCTGTTACGATGAAACCGGTACATAAACCGTTAGTGTTGGCTAATGATGGTAAATCTAATTTTACTATTTGTGTTATGTCTCCTGAGTTCAACCAAGCTGTAAAGGAAATGCAGGATTGCATTAAGGAAACTACTGGCGTGACTCTGCCGATTGTCCAGGGAAAAGTTGTATTTCCAGCTATGGTATTGGGTGATTGTCAGAATGCAAAGGATGCCGGGTTGGTATCTGCCGGGTTGCAACCGGAAGGATTTGAATTAAAAACAACATCAGATGCTGTTTATATTGTTGGGTCTGTTTGGGGAGTTTACGATTTTCTTGAGCGAGTTGTCGGTGTTCGCTGGTATTGGCCAACTGACCGTGATGGTCGTTCAATAATCAAAACTGATAAATTGGAAATTGAACCACTTTGGTATACTGATGCTCCGGTATTCCGAAAACGTCAGTATCATCCACCATTTGCACCATCCGGTCCAATAGGCGGAGCTAATCAGGAATTGCGATCATTATTGATGACACTCCGCGCCGGTAATTCCTGGCCTGTTGACTTAAGGGTTCATCAGCCTATGGAATGGTCGCGCAATGCTGATTATCGTGCTAATCGACCTGAGATATTCCAGCTTAATCCTGATGGTACCCGTGATTTTTCGATGTATTGTTATTCAAACCCTAAAACCCTGCAAACATTTATGGAAAACATTGATGACCATTATGCGGGAAAGAAAAAAGCATCATTTATTGCCGGTGACGCAATAACTTTATCACCACCTGATATCGGTGTGAATTGTCAATGTGAAGAATGTAAAAAACTTTTCAATAAAACGGGAGGCGACCTTTCGTCAGCTTCTTTGATAATGACTACTTTTGCAACGAAATTGGCGAATGAAGTAAAAGTAAAATACCCCGGCAAGACTATAATATTCCTGGCATATATGAATTATACCATGGCACCAGCAGGAGTGAAGTTGCCAGATAATGTGCAGATGCAGATATGTGGCATGCCCGGTATTGCCCAGTATAAAGAGCCGACAATTCTTGCTGCTGATCAGGCAAATATCGATAGTTGGATTGCTGCTACCGGGCAGAAAATGCAGGATTGGCACTATTCCTGCTGGCCGGCGGACAGAACCATGGCACCATACATTTACGCGCATGTATTAAAAGATTTTTATCAGGCTAACCGCAATAAAACAGTTGGTACATTCATTAATGGTGGTGAACCTGATGAATGGCCGCGATTCCATATATCGTTATATACCTGGTTTAAGGTGTTGTGGAATCCGGATTTTGACGTTGATGCTTCAATTGATGAATATTGCAAGCGAATGTATGGTCCTGCCGCCGGTACAGTTCGTAAAATAATACAACTGCAAATGGATGGTTGGGAAAAAAGCCGCTGGCCGGGTGGAAGACTTGCACCAAAATCTGTTTATTCAATTTCATACCCAAAATCTGTAGTTGAACAGTTCAAACAACTTCTTGCGCTGGCTAAAAAAGAGGCTGCTCCTGATGTACTGGCAACTAAGCGTTTGGCATATTTTTCATATTGCTTTGAGGATTTTTTCAAAGAATATGCCGCTGTTATGGAAGGGGAAGGTCAGCGAACTATAAAATCCTTTAAAGTAGCCGCTAACCCGATAATTGACGGAAATCTTGATGATGCAGTATGGCAGAAAGCCGAACCTGTAGTATTGATGAAAAATGAGGGTGGAAAAGAAGTCGCATGTAAATATCCCACTGAAGTACGATCTGTGTTCACTCTCGATGGAATATCGTTCAGCTTTAAGATGACTGAACCATCACCTGATAAATTAAAACGTGATGTGAAAACTAATGACCACGGATTAACATATTGGGATGATGGTATAGAGCTATATCTGGATACCAGTGGTAAAAATATTGGTGATTTTACACAATTCGTAATTAACGCGAATGGTGCGGTACAGGATATTAGAAATGGGTCATATTCCTGGAACGCTGAAGGATTGAAGGTTGCCACTAAACTTGGCGATGGTTGCTGGATGATGGAAGTATTTGTACCGTTTAAAGCATTGGGTGAAAATATTCGCGGTGGTACCGGGGTAACATGGTTTTGTCAAATTACCCGCAACCGTATGAGTGATAACGCGCGCGGCACTGGCAGTATTCGGGAAAATCAGAAACTGAACGCGAAAAACACCGGATTTAATTCTAACCTTAATGATTTTTCACCGTTGACATTCAGGGAATAATTTATGCATGAAATAATCGAAACAGATGTTTTGGTAATAGGTGCCGGTGCCGCGGGATGGCCGGCGGCTATTGGCGCGGCGCGCGCCGGAGCATCGGTAATTCTGCTGGAAGAAGATGCTGTACCCGGCGGCGCGGCCATGGATCAATACGTGCTGATGCTTGATGGTGGTCCCCGGTCAGGTGTTATTACCGAGTTATGCAACGAGTTGGATAAAAACTATCCGCTTACAGCGCGTAAACCGGGTAGATGGTGGGATTTTTGGTATATGCCCGGTGATTACCTGATGGTGCTGTCACGAATGCTGGCGGCAGAGAAAAATATCACGGTGCGTTGCGGGGTACGGGTAGAAAGGCTGATGGTGGAGGATGCCGGTAATCGCCGTCGGGTGACAGGTGCTATCTGGCGTGGCGCGGATGGTAAAGAACAACAGATTAAAGCGAAAATAACGATTGAAGCGACTGGTGTCGGTAATCTTTGCGTTAATTCCGGCATGGATGGACGTTATGGCGAAGATAACAGAAACGATTTTGGCGAAGGTGTTGCACCTTTGGAACGTAGTAATCATGTGCAATTATGTACCTGGAAATATATCAGTCAGAAGATAGGTAATGTGCCGCATTTTGATTTCCGTCAATTAAAACTGTCCTTTCCGCTGGAATCCGGCGAGGGTTGGCCGAAGGGCGACATTGAAGGAATGAAAGAGCGAAATATCGGTGCTTATCTGCATTGGGGATGCAGGGTGCGTTGTGCGGATACCCGTGAACCGGAAGCATTGGCAACCGCGCAACGGGAAGCATTAGGTATGATGAGTGATGATATTGATTTGCTTAGGAAAAATGGCTTTACTGTTCATCTTGCACCAAAACTTGGGGTGCGTGAACAGTGGCGCGTAATGGGTGAAAAGGTTATCACCAGTGAAGATATCTTTAATGGCATTGTGCCGGATGACAGCGTGCATGTTACCCAGAGAAGTGTAGATATATGGAGCGAAAAAGTAAAAGGGATGGCGGATTTTCCGGAACCACAGCCTTATGGCATACCATATCGTTCATTAATTCCGCGTGATTATGATGGCATAATGGTGGTTGGTAAGCATATGAGCGGTACTCATCTGGCGATGGCATCATACCGGGTGCAATGTATCCTGGCACAAATTGGGCAGTCGGCCGGCGTGGCGGCGGCTATGTGCGCGCAAGGTGATACCCAACCCAATAATTTAATTTTTAAAGACCTTATGCCACATTTGCTTGCACCGCCACAAAACATTATAATCCGAAAAAATAAAGAATGGGTAACACCACCAGCTATTTAAAAAAAGAGGTTGATAATGCCAAACTCACCATATAATGTTTTGTTTGTAATTTCCGACCAGCACCAGGCTGCATGTACCGGATATGAGGGACATCCGCAGGCGCTGACTCCAAATATGGATAGATTAGTTTCTGAAGGGGTGCGTTTTACTGACGCTTATACACAAAACCCTATCTGCACCCCCAGTCGTATGTCATTTTTTACCGGCCAGTATTGCCATAACCACGGCATTTATGGTTTGTCCGGTCCCAGTCCTGAATATTTGCCTGGTTTTTTAGGACATTTCAGGTCAAATGGATATCGTACTGCCGGTATTGGCAAACTGCATACGCCGAATGACCCGCAGGATTGGCTGCTCAGTCAGGTAGATTTATATGCCGAGTCGTATAATTACGGCGGAAATTTTGAATGCAACAGTTCGGCTTATTTTGATTATCTGCGGGAATTGGGCATACGTGATAAAGAAGACAGCATAACGTTGCCGGAATTCAGTGGTGCGCAACAAGATGAAGCCCGACCATCACAATTACCATATGAACACAGCGTAGAAGGATGGTGCGTAAAACAAGCTATAGAGTTTATGGGAGAATCACAAAAATCCGGTAAATCTTTCTGTATGCAGGTTTCATTACCAAGACCGCATCAATGTTATACCCCTGACCAAAAATTCTGGGATATGTATCCTGATGATTTAGAATTACCAGAGACAATAAATCAGGACGCGTCAAAACGTCCGCCGCATTTCCAGCAAATGGTACAACGCGGTAAAACATGGGAAGGAATAATTGAACCAAAAGGTGTGGAAAATCTTCGCCGTCGGGTTTGGCATGGATATCTTGCTTGTATCACTCAGGTTGATTTTGCGTTAGGACAACTTCTTGATTACCTTGAACAAAACGGATTGGAGGATAATACCATTGTTATTTATGGCAGTGACCATGGCGCGTATTCCGGCACTTTCGGTGTGCCGGAAAAAGCTCCCGGTATTTGTTCTCAGGCTGTATGCCGTGTTCCATATATCTGGCGGGTTCCCGGTGTTACAAAAGAAGGTCATGTTAGCCGTCAATTAGTAGAAAATGTTGATCTTGCGCCGACAATAACTGCATTGTGCGGTTTGCCGGCGATGGAAACTGTTGATGGGAAAAATATTTCAGCTTTACTAAGTGGTGATGAAAATCCTGTCAGATCAGTAGCGGTGACAGAAAATCCCTGGAGCAAGGCTATCCGATGGGATGAATGGCGAATGGTACATTATCAACCGCAAATGTTTGGTGGTGAAGAATTTGGCGAGTTATACAACATTAAAGCTGATCCTGATGAAACGACCAATTTATTTAATGACCCGTCTTATCGCGATGTGGTTGCCGAGGGTAGAAAACGTCTGTTGGAATGGTTGATTGACACCACCCGGGTTGTAAGCGTATGGCCTGCTGTAAATTGGTCAAATAAACCTTATGATTATAAGACTGTTGAAGATGGCAAAGAATCAAATATAGCTGGTCCGGCGTATCGGGCAGGAATAAACCAACTGAATTATCTATAAAAAGTGAGATAAAATGAAAATAGCTGATCAAATTGAAAAAAATAACAAAACGCTGGAATATTATAGGTCATTCTGGCTGGGTGAAATTACCGGGCCAATAGTAAGCATGGTTGTTCCACCGACTTATCGGCAAATGCTGGACCGTCAAAATTTTAATCTGGACGAAATTGCGAATGCTGCCGCGGAATGCATTCGCGCTGATATAGCGTCTGATGAGCAGTTTATATTGCCGGCGATATATCCGGATTTTGGCACCATCAGTACCGCAAAAATGTATGGTGGCAAGGTGATACCACCTGCGGAAGGCGGTGGGGTGCATATAGAAACGGTAATTAATGACGTTAATGATCTTTCCAAATTACAGGCTTGTCCGTATGAAGATTCTGATTTTAAAATGGCGGTTGATTTATACCGGTTAGTTTGTGACAAATTACAGTCTGACGCGATATTTACCCGCACTCCGGATTTTCAGGGGCCGATGAATACCCTGGCATTAGTGATGGACCAGACAGAGTTGATGGTTGCCATGTATGAAGAACCGGATGCTATTCATGCCGCGTTGGATTCCATCACTTC
>JBIJDE010000509.1:0-3738 GCA_044344305.1 Armatimonadota bacterium | reverse complement strand
AGTTATCGGCAGCATTTGGCCCTATACATTTTTACCGGAGGAATTAGGAGCGTCGCTGACCCAGGATATGATGCCGTTGCTGAGTCCGGATATATATCGCGATTTTGAGATTCCCTGTCTGCGCCGAATTGCGGATGCATTCGGTGGATTACAGATTCATTGTTGCGGCAACTATTCCCAACATCTGCCGGCATTAAAAGATTCAGGGATAAAAATACGCAGTCTGGAGTTCCATTATCCCTTTACACCATTTAAAGATATTTATCAGTTATTTGGTGATGATATAATATATATTCCTTTTCTTTTTGGCGAAAATAAAGATTATCCGGATTATGTTGATTTTGCCGGTGATCTCTTAAAACAGGGAACCGATGAAACCCGTTTCTGGTTCGCCAGTGCGCAGGGATGGGTGAATGACAAAGCTTTGCGAGAATTAATTAACAGGTAAAGGTATTAATATGAAACTTTCCTTATCGTTATCAGAATCGTTTGAAGAAAAATCTGTACCAGCTAATTGGCATACAAAAAAAGCTGGCGAATTGCAAATTTCGACATGTCATTTTAAAGATGGCAGGCAATCGCTGGAGTGGAAATGGGGTATCAGCGGGAGATTAATATGTGATGGGCTGTCACTACCTGTTCCGGAATATCCGCAGGCAGGGATAAGCGGCTGGATTTACAATGAAAATCCGGTGGATGATCGACTTACATTTTGTTTTGGTTCTGATGAGGATTTAGAAACGGGAAATCCGCGTTATATATTTAGATTCGGCTTGAATTATACCGGATGGCGAATGTTCCTGTTGCAGTTTGAAACAGAGGCGAAGGCTGATAACTCAGGTGGTAATATTGAAAAAATGGAAATTATCCCGCCTGTATCAAAACAATCAGGCTGTATTTATTTGGATAATATTATCATTTCACCGAATATGACTCCCCAACGCAGTGCAGATTATCAAATTCCTGAATATGCGGGAGATAGGGGTCATTGGTGCCAGCATTATCCTTTGTATTATTCCGGGCAGTGCCCGAGTCTGCCGTTGCCGGAGACAGTGACGGAAAAACAACAAGATGATTTCGCTGTAATTCTGGCGCGTTATCACAAATGGTTATTTGGTGACCACCCTGATTTGACCCGTCCGGTGTTACGGGGTGGTGCTGAACAGTTTCAAGCCTACATTCGCCGCGGCTGGACGGTGCTTGAGGCACTCGGTATCGTTAGGGATGACCAGGGTCGTATCATTGGCCCAGGTCTGGTGAAGACCTTCGATATTCCTAATAGCTTCAAGAATATGTTCTATGACATCCTGATGCCATTGGTGTTCGACTGGAAGGTCAATAGTAACGTGGTCGCGCGGGAGACTGTGCTGGATTTGTTTGATTACATCCATGACCAGGGTTGGGCTGAAGGCAGCGGGTTGGGTGAGATGTGGTTGCTGCCTCTCGGTTTTGCGCCTTATTGCCATGCCGTTGTCCTGATGCGGGACGAACTTCGCGCCACGGGCCGGTTGGATACCGCGGTGCGCGCGGCATTCTGGTATCTGCACTTCGGTAAGACCTTCACGCGCTTTGACCAGGAATATGTTGAGACTAATGCCGATGCCTTGCGTAGCGTCATGTTAACATCGTTGGCAATGATTCTGGCAATGGATGATATACCGCAAAAAGTACAGTATATGAATGGATGGTTGGCCTGGTATAATGACGCGTTAAAGATTTCACCGCGTTTCACTGGATTGATTAAACCAGACGGACTTGGTTTTCATCATCAGGCGGTCTATGCAGGTGCATATGCCGTCTGTGCCTATGAGTTCTGTTCTCTCATTGCATGGTTATTGCATGGCACCGGTTTCTCCGCTGCTCCGGAGAGTGTTGCCAACCTGAAAAAAGCGTTGCTGACGCAGGATATCCTTACCAATAAGTATGACATCCCATACACTCTGATGGGGCGTATGCCGCGTCCCGGAATACGGATACTTTCAGCCTATGCTTATCTGGCGCTTGCGGATGAAAAGATAGACACGGAACTGGCCGGAATATTTATGCGGTTATGGGACCCACAGTCCGCGTATCTTGGGGCGGGGGATAAAGGTACCAACTATCTACCGCAGGTCATGAGTGTGGATTTGGACGCGCAACAGGGTAAGTTTCTTTTCTATCAGACCCCCGGTCGCCTGCAGATTATGCAGGAACTTGCCGACCTAAACTTGCCTGCCGCGCCGTTGCCGCAGGGATTTTGGAGTAAACCATGGGGTGCACTGGCTATTCATCGGCGCGAAAATTGGATGGCTGCGGTTAAGGGTTGGAGCCAGTATGTGTGGGATTTCGAGATGCACCCGAAATCCTGGGCGGCAGTTGAAGAGAATGTTTTCGCCCGTTACTGGAGTTATGGCACTTTGCAGACAATTACTCATGGTGACCCGGCGAACCCGGTATCAAGTGGGTGGAATCTGGATAAAGGTTGGGATTGGTGCCGGTGGCCGGGGGCTACCACAAAACACCTTAACCTTAATGAAAATTATGATCCGAAATCAAGCTGGGCTAGCCGGTTTTTCTCGAACGCTACTTTTGTCGGCGGCGTCAGCAGTGAAAATAAAAATGGCATGTTTGTGCTGAAACTGCATGAACATTATCACGACCCTTCATTCCGCGCGTATAAAAGTTATTTCTTCTTTGATAATGAAATAATTTGTCTGGCATCAAACATCCAGAATAGTGATGCTGACCATACGACTGAAACAACGTTATTTCAAAACTGGATGCCTGATGATAAGATGCCGATTCAAATAAATGGTGAGTCAATAACTAATTTTCCGTATGAGTATAATGGTGTGAAAGGTGAAAAGCTGACAATTATGGATGCATATAACAATGGTTATATCATTCCTGATGCCGGCAGTGTAAAATTGACGCGCAATATGCAGCAATCACGTGACGCGTGGAATAAGGGTGAAACAGAAGGCGCGTTCAGCACATGTTGGTTAAATCACGGATATGCTCCTAAAGATGATGGGTATGGTTCTGTGCGTTATGAATATACTATGCTGGTGCAGACAAACGCGAAGGCATTAATGGAATACGCAAACGCGTTGTCATACCGGGTATTGCAGCAAAATCACCAGGCGCATATTCTTGAACATTTAACACAGAAGACAATCGCTTATGCTTTGTTTGAAACTGACTGGGTTATTCCATATGGGATTGTGCGCAAGACAGATACTCCGGTGATGATAATGGTTAAGGAAAATGCTGAAAACGTAATATTAAGTCTTGCCGACCCTGACCTGCGCCTGCCAAAACGCCGCAATCTGGGTTATCTGGACGATGAAGCGAACGCCACACCTGCGCGGCCCTCAATTGTACATGTGGAATTGCGCGGAAATTGGGTAATACCGGACAATAGTGAGAATGTAGTTATTAAAGAAATAAGAAATTCGGTAACAGTGCTGGAGTTTACCTGCGCTTATGGTATGACTTCTGAAATAATTTTGCATAAAGGGGAATGAAATGCGTATTAATCATCTTATTAAGAGGCTGTTTATGGTATGTATGGTAACGTTAATAGCTGGTGTTGGAAGCAATGCGGCAGAAGTTCTATACGAAACCACATTTGCTGATGGTGGTAAAGATTGGACGGCAATTAACAACGCCACCGTATCTGATATTACCCGGCGCACCGGTGGTAAAAGTCTGCTTATCAAACAATTAAAGGATGAAGAAGCGGATAGCGCCTGGCTT
>JBIJDE010000390.1:0-4988 GCA_044344305.1 Armatimonadota bacterium | reverse complement strand
ACCCATCGGACCATTCCATACAATTAATTTAGCTTCTTTGATATATTTGCTGAAAAGTTCAATGGTATTAGGACCAATATCTTTACCTCTCCATCCAACTGGTATTTGATTTGGTTCTACATACTTAGTTTCAGACTTTTCATCTGGAGTTACAGCAATCATATTGTCAATTGGCAGAATTAATTTTGTTGTGCTTCCTTTAACTTTTTCCATTATATCTTTTACAACTTCAATACTATCAACATCAAGAATAGAATCGCCGATTTCATAACCCATAGATTTAAAGAAAGTATAAGCCATACCGCCGCCAATCAATAAAACATCAACCTTGCCAATAAGATTGTTAATTAGTTTAATTTTATCTTTAACTTTAGCACCGCCAAGAATAGCCACATATGGACGTGCTGGATTTTCAATAGCATCGCCAAGTGTATGAACTTCTTTTCCCATTAAATAACCAGCTACAGCCGGTTTTAGATAACGTGCGATTGATGCAGTACTGGCATGGTCTCTGTGTGCAGTGCCGAAAGCATCATTCACATAAACATCTCCATTTTTTGCAAGCTGTTCTGCAAATGGAAGTCTGATAGCATCATCTTTTGATTCTTCAGCAGCATAAAATCTTACGTTCTCAAGCAGTAAAACATCGCCATCATTCATCTTTGCAATTGCAGCTTCAACCTCAGGACCAACACAATCGTCAACTTTTACAACTTTTTTGCCAATTAATTCAGATAGTCTCTTCGCTACCACATCAAGACGCAGACCTTCAACGACCTGACCATCTGGACGCCCAAGATGAGACATGAGAATAACTTTCGCACCTTTAGAAATTAAAGCATTAATAGTAGGAAGAGCAGCTACAATTCGAGTATCATCAGTAATAACTGCTTCATCACGCGTGACAGGCATTTTGGGATTAATTGGAACATTAAAGTCTACGCGTACTAAAACCCGTTTGCCATTTAAACAACATAAATCATCGATAGTTTTCTTTGCCATTATTATCTCCATAAAAAAAATCGGCGAGCGGGAATATTTCACCCGCTCGCCTTGATTTAATAAATCACTGCGTACTTAGTTACGGCGGGGCCGATTGGAGTCCGCCAGTTAATACGGTAATTAAATTACATTTTGCTTGCTACTAAAGCAGTTAATTCGCTTAAGCGGCAGCTGTACCCGGCTTCATTGTCATACCATGATAAAACCTTAACCAGATTGTCGCCAACCTTGATAGTGCTTTTAGCATCGATGATTGATGAACGGGTATCACCTTTGAAGTCGATTGAAACTAATTCGCTCTCTTCGAACCCTAAAATTTTAGGCATTGTTGCACTTGCTGCTTTTAGAGCTGCATTTACTTCTTCTACTGATACATTTTTAGCTAAAGTGACTGTTAAGTCTACAACTGAAACTGTTGGCGTCGGTACGCGCATTGCATAACCATGGAACTTACCTTTTAATTCAGGAAGAACTAATGATACAGCTTTAGCAGCACCGGTAGTTGTAGGAATCATAGATAAAGCTGCAGCGCGAGCGCGGCGAAGGTCGCTATGTGGCATGTCAAGGATTTTCTGGTCATTTGTATATGCATGAATGGTGGTCATTAAACCAGCTTCAATACCGAAGTTGTCATTTAAAACTTTTGCAAACGGGGCTAAGCAGTTTGTTGTACATGAAGCATTAGAAATAATGTTATGAGCGGCAGCATCATATTTTTCTTCGTTTACACCTAAAACGATGGTGATATCTTCACCTTTAGCAGGTGCGCTAATGATTACTTTCTTTGCACCGGCTTCAATGTGAGCTTTTGCTTTTGAAGCATCTGTAAAGAAACCAGTTGATTCGATTACAATTTCTGCTCCGAGGGCTTTCCAAGGAATATCAATAGGATTACGCTGTGCGCAGATGCCAATTTCTTGACCATTAATCACAATTGAGTTCTCTTTTGCAACTACTTCACCATTAAAAATGCCGAAATTGCTGTCATATTTGAACAGATGAGCTAAGGTCTTCGCATCGGTCAAATCATTAATGCCGACGATTTGAATTTCGTTGGAAAAGTTCTCTACGAGATACTTTGCAACTTGACGACCAATACGGCCAAAACCGTTAATACCAACTTTCACTGCCATGGGATAGGCCTCCTGAGAAATTTATACGGGAGCGGTAAGGAAATATTATTTTTTACCGGCCCAATTACTTGCGTGAAAAAAATCACAAGTTTTACGACAAAAAAATTATACCCGTTTTCAGCTTTTAATGTCAATAATATTTTACTTAAATAACTGATTTCATCCTCAAATAGCTGTTAGCTGAACTTTAATTTCTTTAACATCAACGGTTTTATCTTTTACTTCAATTAGTTTATCATTAATAATTGCTGAAGTTCCTGTAATAACTTTAAGTTTATATATGCCTGCTGGTAATCCTGTTATAGTAAAGGAGCCATCTGAACTATTGGGTATAACTGAACCCATTTCTAAAGTTGTACCATTAAAAATTGCAATAACTTTTGTAGAAGGTTGAAAAGTTGATACCTTACCTGTTATACCACCAGCGGGTATTACAGATGCAATTGATAATACTTCAGGTTTTATCTCAGCTGTCATTTTCTCATTGTTTAAAATAATATTATCTTTCTTAATTGATATTTGAAGTAAATTAGTTCGTATTTCACCAGATGGTTCATAAGGAATCCAATTACCCAACGGTAAGGTCGTTTCAATATTATTTATTGAATATTTCAACTTGTCATTATAAAAGAAAGAATTTTCAGAGTTGAGTTTTAATTTTAACGATAAATATTTAAACTTCTTCACTGATGAAGTAGATATTATTTGTGTTTGCACTTTATCACTAAATTTTATACCAGCAGGATTAAATGATTGAACATCCTTATTAGTAGCAATTATAAAAGATTGTTTGTCACTTTTTAATTCAATAGAACTTACATTTAAAACTAATGATTCTTTTTCATTCATCTGACATTTCATGATAATATGTAAAGGTACCGAGATTACTTTATCAGATTCAGTAACATTTTGTTGAATATTTCGTGTTGGCTTACTCGGCCATGGCCCACTATCGGCTCCTGTACCACTGCTGTTGGAACCAGTTGTAGTTGAACAACCAATCATAAAAACTATAATTGAAAGAAATGTTGAAATATATGTAAAAATTTTCATTACATATATTATAGAAACATTATATGTTAATTTGTTTCGGAAGGATTATAATTAGATGTATCGAATTTATTAGTTATGTATATACGAGTTAAAATATGTGGTATTACAAATATTAACGATGCTTTAGCTGCTGTAAATTTTGGAGCTCATTCTTTAGGATTTATATTCTATAAAAATAGTCCCAGAAATATATCCTATGAACATGCGCACGAAATTATTAAAAAACTGCCACCATTTGTAACTCCTATAGCAGTAGTAGTTAATGAAACATCTGATTCACTGACGGATCTCATAAGAATTACGGGGTGTTGTGCTATACAATATCATGGCGATGCAATGAATATTATTAAAACTATCAAAACTCCAATAATTCCTGCGATTTCCGTTAACACTGAAACTGATTTAGATGTAATTGAAAATTTCATTGATGCACAGGGTATATTATTAGATACCAGAAAAGACGATATGTATGGTGGAACAGGAGAAATATTTGATTGGAGTATTGCGTCAAAAGCTAAAAGATTTAATAAACCAATTATTCTTGCAGGTGGTATTTCTCCTGAAAATGTTGAAGATGCTATTAAAATCGCCTCACCCTGGGCAATTGACGTAAACAGCATGATTGAAAAAGAACCCGGAATAAAAGATCATCTCAAAATGGAGCAGCTATTTAAAGTTATTAAATCGTTATAACTTTTATTTTTGTATTGTAGACTCAATGGTATTATCAAAATCACCAGGAATAGCACCGATAGACATCATCATCCACTTATACATTGCCTTTCCAGGTACCCACCACCACATAAATACTGATAACAGAAAATAAACCAGCAATGTCACAATAGAAGTGGAAGCAACATTTCCAGCAATCTGGATTGCAATATTATGAATTGGAGTCAGAGAAATCATAAAAAATCCAGGCAAAGCTAATATGAATACCGGAACTGCTAATAACCGCCACCATTTTATTCTGTGTTCAGATACTCCAAGAAATATTATAAATAACACTCCGGCAATATGAATTATCCCAAAAGTAATTGCACAAGTAATTGCTATTGATGATTCCAAGACTTTCCCTAAAAACACTGATATTACACATAATATTAAAAATGCAAAAGTGATTTTTACCAATTTTTCAGAATATTTAGGGCGTGGGTCTTCTATCATTTAATTCACCTTTTGCTGATATCGATACCAGTATTGGTATTGTGTTTTAAAACCTAATTTTTCATATAAAGATATTGCAGGAATATTATCTGCAATAACTTGAAGATACATATATTGATTGCCACGTTCTTTAGATATATTTATTAAGTTAAGAATTAACTCTAAAGCAAATCCATGTTTTCTCGCATTTGGAGATGTGTAAATATCAAAAATCCCTGCACATTCTCCTTGATTTATACATACTCCACAACACACAGGCTTATCTTCAATAGTAATTACGGCAAAATCAGCTTTCGTATCCAATATGTTTAACAAACTTAAGTGTATAGAAAGTGTATCATCTGGTTGATTTGTAATAAACCAGTAAGCATCTATCCAATCATCAACATTACATAAATTTGCATTTATTTTCTGCTTAATTATGAATGACGAAATATCTAAAGTTTGAACATTCACTTGCTGGCGAACACCATATTTTCTTAAATCTAAATATGGAGTAAGATAATTCGATGCCTCTGTAAGTTTGAAAGTCACAGGTAAGCCACGCAAATTATACCACGATTCACAATATTGTAATTTTTCTTCAATGTTAATGATTCCGCGATCCAGAGGAACAATAGAATTTGCGCGACC
>JBIJDE010000388.1:0-4992 GCA_044344305.1 Armatimonadota bacterium | reverse complement strand
TGGTTCAGACGCTATTGGTGGCGTAGTAAATATTATTACAAAAAAACGCACCGGCAGCGGTGGCGAACTTAACCTGTCAACCGGAACAAATAGTCACATGGAACGTTCGGTTTCAGCGTATGGCGACTTATATGGCAATCAATGGTCGGCATCCGCATCATTTCCATCATACGATGGTTCACGTCCGAACTCAAAGTTCCGTGCTGTTGATTACAATCTCAATTACACCATGCCAAAAGTTGGCGATTGGAAGTTAAACGCCAGACTCAATCATTATGCCGATAAACTCGGTACACCTGGTCCTGATGGATTTTCAAACATTACTGATTCGCAATGGTGGACACGTGATTCCATAGAATTAGGCGGAGAAACAAAGGCCTGGAAAGGCAACATCAACGTGCGTATGTACCACAACATGCAGGAATTGCATAATGCATACTGGGATTCTTGGGCTCCCCCGGCAGGCGCAATGGCGTCAAGTCTTATTACCGGCAGCACTGATGTTATTGAAAGCTCTTACAGTCGCAATCTTGCCGCTCATGAATTAATCGGCGGCTTGGAAATCCGAAATGAAAAGTACAAATCATTATCCACCTCCAGCGCAACCGCGAAAGAAAGCGTTTCAAACCAGGCAATTTTTGTACAAGATCGGTGGACAATAGATGAGGATACTGATGTTGTCGGCGCAATTCGATATGACAATCACAGCACCGCTGGCGGAAAGTTTACCCCGCGTGCCGGCGTCAATACGAAAATAGCTGATAATGCCAGAATGCGCGTCTCATTCAGTGAAGGCTTCACCGCTCCTAACTTTTCCCAGTTATTTTACGACAACCCCTGGGGTGCCGGTTATGATGGCAACCCTAACCTGAAACCAGAATCATCAAGTCAGGTAGAGTTAGGTATGAATTACGAAATAGGTATTCACACCTTTGACATGGCATATTTCCGCACCAAAATTACTGATTTAATCTATTCTGATGGCGTAACACCGTATAAAAACAGTGGCGATGCTACCCGCAAAGGTATCGAAATGACATGGAATGCGCGCGTTGACAATGTAACAAATGTCGGTGCAACATTCACACTAATTGATGCTTATACCGATAGTCCTAAAGTTCATCAACTGCGTTTACCATCCAGCAAAATCACCGCCCAGGCTTCCCGCTCATTCAAAAATTGGAATGCCAGCATTGACGGCGTATGGGTAAGCAAGGCAGACGATAAGTTCTTTAACCCATCAACCTATGCAACCTCAGCAGTGGTAATTCCAGCTCACGCAGTCTTTAATCTGTCACTTACCAGAACCGGTATGAAAAATATCACCCCGTATTTCGTAATCAGAAATATCACCGGAACTGACTATCAATCTATCGCTGGGTGGAAAGCAGAAGACCGCAACTTTGCAGCGGGTGTAAGATATCAATGGTAAATTAACTGGCTTATATTCCGGGTGAAAAATGCGTAATTTGGTATCCGAACCACCGAACTACAAATAAATCCTCCGGCATACAAAAGCGCAAATCATGGCTGGTACCCATGATTTGCGCTTGATCCAATTACGAATTACGAATTACGAATTTTTTACATCGATGGGCAGGATGGGAAGGATATTTTTAATTAAAAATTAATAATTAAAAATTAAAAATTGTTTTACTACTGATTTAACAATCGACGTAAATAATAATCATTTAATCATATGAAATCATTTTAATCTGTGGTTCAAAATAACCAACGCAAAAAACACTGGAGAACGTACAAAATGCAAACTGCTATAGATTTTTTAACCGATCCGGTTATCATAATCCTGATATTGGCATCGTTCACATCGTGGTGGATTATAGTTGATCGCGCGATAGTGCTGATGCATTCTGCAAAAAGCGATCGGGATACTTATCGCGGCAAGCGCGCATGGGGGTCTCCACTTTCACGATTGAAGGATGAATTTGACCGGTTGGTGGTTAAATTATCCCGCGAAGACCTGCTCCTCGGGTTGGATGCCGCGGTAGATATGGAGCGCATTCGATTAGAAAAGGCTATTGCTGTGTTGGGAGCCATCGGCAGCACCTCACCTTATGTTGGTTTGTTGGGTACGGTAATCGGCATTATCAAATCATTTCATAATATTCAGGTAACAAATAATATGAGTCCCGCCACGGTGGGCGGCGGCATATCGATCGCACTTATCGCAACCGCAGCCGGTCTGGCGGTTGCGATACCTGCGGTAATCGGCCATCACCTGTTGAGTGCAGCAATCACCAAGCGCGTCAGTGTATGGGAAGCGGTATTGGCAAAGTGGGTAGCCGAAGGAAATAGCGGAGGTGAGACCGATGAGTCTATCGAAACTGCATAGATTTCATACTAACCCGCCGAAGGTAGAAATTAACGTGGTTCCACTGGTTGATGTATCACTGGTGCTGTTGGTCATTGTGCTGCTTACCGCGACATTTGATAAAAATACTGGATTCAATGTAAAACTCCCCAAATCTACCATGTCAAAACGAATGGAAACAAAGATTCAGGATTTAACAGTGTCAGTAACCGCAAAAGGCAGTTATGTATTGAAAAACCAGACGATATCACCAAATGCTTTGAATTTGGAATTAAAACGATACGCAGTTGCAAATCCAGGCGGCAAAGTATCTATTCTCGGTGACACCAATGCGCCTCACGGCAAGGTGGTGAAGGTTATGGATATGGTTAATGCGGCGCGACTGAAAATATGGGTAGGCGCAAGGGTGGAAAATGACAAATCGACGCGGTAATAACAGATGGTATAGAATTGCCCCGTCAGTGCTGATATCGGTTGCTATTAATGCCGCCATTATCATCGCGCTGTCGGTTGTTATCACCTCGCCAAATAAAAAAGATATGGAATATCCGGTTAATTATTCCCCTGTGAAAATAGATAATAAGAAGATAATTAAACCACAACCGATAATTAAAAAAAGATATCCTGTTATAAAAAACAATAAAAATAAACCTGTAAAGGTTGTCAAACCTCAACAGAAAAAAACAACGAAAACTATAAAACAGACAAAAAACATTGTTCCACCGAAAACCAAAGTTGTCCCGGTGAAAACAGTAACCCCTAACCCAATGAAATCAAACCCGGATAATAGTTCAAAACCAGCCAGTGCAAAGACAAATCCGGCGGCGGTGGCGAAAAATAATACCGCCAGTGGAAATAACAATCCATTGCCGGAAAATAATCCTGGTGGTGGCGGCGGTCGCAATAACAACCTGGCAAATGATACCCCGGACAATAAAGCTGGAAATATTAATGGCGCGGGAAGACCAGGACGAATCGGGCCAGGAAATCTTCCCGGCAGACCAGGTCCCGGCAATGGCGACGATAACCCGGGTAATGGCGAACCGACATTCGGATCACCGCTGACACCCAACCTTGGCGGACCAGGTGATGGTGATGGCGGCCCTGACTACGGCACCGGCACAGGACCTGGTGATGGTGGCGGACCCGGCGGCACTGGTCGTGGCGTAGGACCGGGGGCATATCGCGGCGGTGATGGCGACGGCCCCGGAAAAGGCGGATGGGGTGGTGATGGTACCGGTGAACCACGCAACCTTGCCATGGCGGGAACCAGTGAAATGCCCGGTGATAAATCCAAAACTAAAAACGGCGGAACCCCCGGTGCTAAGCTAAACCCTGAAAGCGGAACCCCCGGATATAGCCGCAAAGCCCGGGCAATAAAACTAACCGCTCCCGAATATCCGTCTGTAGCGCGTAGACGCGGACAGGAAGGTGATGTCTATGTTAGGGTAGATATTAGCGAAGAAGGCCGACCAGTAGGAAAACCGGTAATAGTAATATCATCCGGCGTCTATCAACTCGATCAATCCGCCATGGAATATGTACAGAATACCGACTTGATACAGTATGTCCCTGCCATGAAAGGCGGCAAACCAGCCCGCGATTCCGTAGTAGTTCAGGTTACATTTAAATTGAATGATGACGGGAAATTTTAATTAGGGGTTAGGCAGTTGGTAACCAAGTTCGAACAAAAAAGTTAGGATTTTATGTAGAGATAACTTTAATGTGTCGCTGCTCTGCAGCTTAAATTTCTTATATGTAATGCAATACTATTAATATTTCGCCGCTCTGCGGCTGGTTTGTTTGATATGACAACATTATCATATGACATTATTTCCAGCCGCAGAGCGGCGACATATTAATAGTATAAAAATGTAAAAATGATTCATAGCTGCAGAGCAACGACACCACTTTCCTTGTCTAATTTATTTTGGTTTAATCCTGGAAAGGATTAAATTATCCTGCCCATCCTGCCTATCCATGTTAATTTATTCTATGCCTAACTCCCTACTCCAACATCTCAAACCGCATGCCGTCAATATACATTGGGCCATTGCCGACGAATATTGGCCATACCCGCACTATCCATCCGTTGTAACCGCCGCCGCTAAAATCGCTTCGCTTGATGGTTACCTGTGTCCATTCGCCTATCACCAGGGTCGATTTCATGGTGGCCATTTGTGGGTTTTGGTCGTAAACAACCGGTCCGGTCCACTGTCCGGTACCTAAAGAAATGCCTTTTGCGCGTTGGGTATCAGCGGTAAAACTCATGGAAAACCGCACAGGGGTGACGGATTCCGGTATGTAATACCAGAATTTGAATACGGTGTTGTCGGAGTTCCAGTCAAGTCCAAGATTACCCGGTTCCCATTGTTGATTGCCGGTACCTGACAGCCTCAACGCGCTGACGCCGGTAATTGGAATCGTCCCTGGTATTTTTCCGCCGCTGGTGGCACCAAATGGGCCGTTATAGTAAGATACATCATTGGTGGTAAATGTGCCGTCGTCGTCCCATATTAATGTAGTAACGCGACCGCCCTGGGTGTAATATGGCAATTGTTGCAGGACGCCATAAACTGCCGCGACGCTGGTGATATTGCCGTTTGCGGTTAATTGGCATGGTATGCGGTCGGCGAAAACAAGCACATACAGGTCAGTCT
>JBIJDE010000389.1:0-4992 GCA_044344305.1 Armatimonadota bacterium | reverse complement strand
CTATCTGAATACATTGATAAAATACTTATCAATAATGAATACATAAAATATAAACAACAAAGCACAGCTACAAACCATGAAATTTTTTCTTTAGTCATTATGAGTATCATCCTTTGCGACTATATCAGTAACGGCTTCCACTTCCTGCATTTTCTTCTTCCAATTGTAATGTGGTAAAGACAACAGGAATAATACAATAAAAATTATTATATCAGCTACATAATACATCCAAAATGGTGGACCAAACATTAATCCATTATCATAAAAAAAACCAGTTTCCATACCATATAATGTCAAATTCAATGTAATAACATAAAATAAAACAAATGGAAAAGAAATAGAAATTTTCCTTGCCGTTTCATTCTTCTTAATAACTGATACCGTGTAGTAAAAAATCAATAAAAAAATGATAATTTTATACATTTCAATATAAGAACTCCTACTTGAATCAAAAAAAACATTATTCGAATCATGTAAAAAATTAGTGAGAAGAATCATATATATAAAAATTACCAAGGAATAAATTAAAAATAATATAGTTTTTAGTAAGTTATTATTTCTACCTGGTTTCTCACTATCAACCTTTTTATTATCTTCATTCAATTGATATTTAAACATATGCGATCCAATTATTATTGAAGGAAAAATTAACACACATAAGATTAATGACCATTCAATAGAAAATTTATCTATAATCATAAACACAATAACAGCAACAGGAAACAATATTGATAAAATTATCCCGATTATAGTTTTCTTTGCTATAAGGACAGCAATTAATAAACTTACCAATATATAAATCAAACACAAAACTGATATGTTATCATGCTCCATCATTGATATATTCAATATTACTTGAGAGTAAATGAAATACAAACAACATAGAACAGCTGCCAGCCATGAGAATTTTTCTTTAGTCATTATGAGTTTCCTAAACTATACAAACTAATTTATAAAGAAATACTACCACAATATCTTATAAAAAGGAATGAGAAAGATAAAAACATATAATTTCCATCTTTCCCATTCGTCTAATAACCCCAACTGTAACATCAGGGGCAACCACATGGGTTGCCCCTACGTTCTATTACTTAATTAATATTTCACCCCAACTATTTGGATACAGCCAGGCTTCCAGGGGTTCGTCGTTCACCAGATTAGTCGCCTGGTTTGACCAGTAGGTACGGGCGACGTTAATGATGCCCAGTGCGTTAGACGATATGAAACCGGCATCTCCGCGGATTGATGTGCCGGGTTTCAATGTTAGACTAAGATTTGCCAGCGGGATTGCAGCTTCTACAAAGTAGCGTTTGCCATCTATTTTTACTGCAACTTTAGCGTCTACAAGCTGTTCTACCCGGTCGAACCGTTTCGTCCATCCGGTGGTGTAGTTTTTTGCCAGTGTCTTTGGAGCGGTTGGGTCTACCGGTATCATTAATACTGCTACCGGTTTCTTTTCTAATTGCGATATAACTACCCGCAGGTCACCCGCTTTCGGATCATTGTGCAATTTACCACCGACAACGTTGCTGAGTTGAATATCCACCGCGTCGCCGGTCTTGAATAGGCGAGTGAAATCTTTACCTTCATTCATCCATGGGGTTGAATCCGATACTTCAAATAACGCATACAGGTTGACATCATCATAAGTCAGTTTCATACTGCCTTTGTCCGGTTGGCCTTTGCGTTCTATCGGCATCGCCGCAATATCTTTCCACTCTACCGGATTGCCGTCAATCTTTGGCGCAACAGTAGTACGTACAAGATTGTATACTTTCGGTTCTGACGCCACTTTTGCCCGGGCAGCATTTTCGGCGTCAGCTTTGACGATGGTTGCCATATCCAGTGTTAAATCAAGCGGCTTAACTTTCTGAATAGTATCTAATCCCTTGATTTCCAGAATCATCGATGCTTCGCGCGCCATGCCGGTAGTCAGCCTGATTTTGCCATCTGACTGCTTCACGAATACACCGTTAAACGGTTCGCCACCCTCTGTAAATCCTTCCATGGGCATACCGCGCAGGGAAATTTCTTTTTCTGGTAAACCATCTGACGGAAGTCTACCATCCTGGAATAGTGAGCCAACATAAAGTCCGTCGTCAGTGAACAGGAAATCCTGTCCCAGATTGCCGCGAACCAACGCGACATAGCCGATTTTATCGCTGACCTTCACTGCGCCGCAAATCTTCTGCGCGCCAATCATCAAGCCAGGTTTTGGCATGGTGGCACTGTGCGAACCATGTACGCCTGGATAAGGATTAGGATATGACCAGCGCACATTACCTGTTTTCGCGTCAACTCCCAACATACCAGGAGTAGCGGAAGGGTAATTATTATATGTCAGACAGAATAGCAAATCAGTATTTCCCGCGGGGGCCAAACTACCGTTATAGTCGCCGCCAAGGTTAATTAATCCGGCGGGTCCGTATACCGGCGCACCATCATCGGTAAAACGAATGGGTTGGTAGCGCACCAGACCCTGACCGTAAATACTCATATCCGCACCCAGGAAACCAGCCCAAAATGCGCCATGTTTCAGACCACCTTTAACGATGGTGCATTCATTAATAGTCACTTTTCCGTCTTTATTATTGTCATTCCAATACACACCATCTTTTGAATCCTGCCCAACAAACAGATCGGGTACAGATGGTTCATCGACACGGAATTCTGCTATTGACCCGATGGCTGCAACCGGCTGCCATGACGCGCCACGTTTCATAAATACTACTGACATACCTTTATATGCGTACAAATATGATATTTTTTTACCGCTGGCAGAACTGGTGATGATGGACGATTGTCCCCAATCACCAGCACTGTGCGGAGATGCAAAGAATCTTTCCCCCTCTGCGAAATCCGGTACCCACAATACCTGGCTAACTTTCCATGAATTATTCACTCGGTCAAGTTTCATCTCTACCGGTCCGGCGTATGCCAGGGTCGGGTCTTCGTCATGTATGAAACAATCTGTTCCGGAATAGCCGGAATTGCCAACATAATCGCGAACAAGTTTACCGTCTTTTCCCCATATCGATACCCGGCGCGGGGTCTCGCATTGTTCAACCACCCAGATATTGCCTTTGCTGTCTACCGCAACAGCACTCATCTGGCGCATAGTCTCCGGGTCCCAGTTGCCGCGAATCGGACGACCACCTTTTTTGCCACAAGTATATACTGGTACACCTGCGGTGGTAAATGCCTTCACCTGGCAATCCGCACCGCCATCAGCGGTAACTAAATTGCCGTCAAGGTCAACTGCCAATCCAACCGCTTTCCCCAAACCTTGTGCGGGTATCGCTGTCGTTTCGCCGGTTTCCATATTCAGGCTAACTATCTTGCCAGATTGCACAGCGAATAGTTTGCCTTCTTTATTATTAAATGCCAAAGCGGTAATGCCAGCATCTTTTACTTTAAGGGTTTTATTCACCACCGCGCTGTCAGCATCAAGAAAAGCCAGCGTTCCATCGTTTAATGCCATAACGATAATACCGGCATTCACTACAACACTGGTTACTGTCGATTTTACTTATGCACCGAATATGTCTTTAAGAGTAGCTTTATCAAAACGGCAGAATGCACCAGAGGTATACCATGAATTGGTAACTGCATATACGTTTGCGGTATCGGCGGTAATCACAGTAGCCGCCCGTTTTTCACCCCATTTCTTTTTGCCATCCGGTGCAATGCCAAATATTCCAGAACCACCTTCAACGCCTGGACATGCCAGCATCATCCAATCTCCGGATGTTGCTACTGATGACGGACCAGTATGGTCGGCACCCCAGGCACCTGCACCACTGACAGTCTGCCATGGCGGTGTACCCGGATTATAAAAGCACATATCATATTCAGCACCAATGCCGTCTTGTGATAAACCTACAATTTTATATTTTCCAGCCGCAACTGGTTTGCCTTTATCATCCAGACAATCCCACATAACCTCTACCACTCGCTGGCCTTTTTTGACAGAAACGGTGTAATCCTCAGGAACAAAATCACCGGCAAGGTTGCGTACCCGATGTCCATCTTCCCCATCAATAGCGATGGTAAATCGTGCTGCTTTTGCCGGAATAGTTACTCGAATGGGAACAGTGCCAGGCATTTTCTCTTCATCACTGATATATTGGCGTACCGGCACATTGCCTGCCGCCACTAATTCAGCATTTCCCCAAGCCCTGGTATTGGTCCAGAAAAACTCTCGTGATGTGATACCCGCCTGCATATTGTCAGCATAACGATGAATCGGCCAAACCTTACCGGTGGGGTCGCCCCACAGGAATTCATTTCCCAGTTTAAGTATCAAACCTGCTTTTATCTCCGGTACTTTTACATATAAAATAGACCATGGAATCTTAATTTCTTGAACATAACCTTTTTTGTCAGCATCCATCTGATAAGCCATTTCAATGCCTTGTCCCAACTCGGGACTATTTTCTTTATACACTAAAAATTGCGGATCACCACTACCATTCGCCGCATGGGTCACATGCATGGCTGCCATATTTTTCGTACCGTAGTACCAAGTGGTCAGATGGCTGATTTGATCAGTCTGTACACGCATTTGCCACGAATCCGACTTCCAACCTTCCTGTGGGTTGAATGCAGGATTAATCATGCTGAACATTGGAGTCGGGTCTTTCCATTTAGCTGACAAATAAAGATTGTCTTTATCCCACATTGCAGATGCTTCTACTGAAAAACGATTACGAACGTTACTGTCAGCAAATGACCAGATACGTCCCGACAAATCCCAGTCCTTCAAGTTGCCGTCAATGGTAATTTTTCCTTTGGCGGGTAATACTTTAATTCCTTCATTCTGACTTTGTCGTCCTATCATATTCTCACCAGCAAAGGCAGGTAAAAGCAGGACGAATAAAAAAGTGATGAGTGATAGGAAAAGAAAAATCTTTTTCATAATGGTTCCTTTTATTTTAAACCGGTTAAGCATTTTAACTGTTTCATTATATCAAATGTTGCATGTGGGTAACA
>JBIJDE010000055.1:0-16701 GCA_044344305.1 Armatimonadota bacterium | reverse complement strand
TCGATTTATAGGATTGAAAGGTAGAGTGTAATGATTACTTTAATAAAAAGTTGAATTGTTAATAGCTGACAAATCTATTGTATTAATTCAATTTTAGCTGTATAATAGTTTTATTAGACTGAATTATGGGAAAATTAAAAATATGGCTGACAGATCTGATATTGCATTAAATAATAATGAAGATTTCATTGTTAATGATTCTTCTGGTAAGGTTGATATTATTCCGCAAGTTAATGAGAATCAAATTATTCACAGTAAACTAGGACGTTGGTTATTGATGATTAGTGGAACGATTTGCGCTATTATTGGTTTGGTAGGAGCTTTTGTACCGGTATTACCCACGACACCGTTTCTGCTCCTTGCGGCGTTATGCTATATGCGCAGTTCGCGGCGTATGTATAACAAACTGGTGTCAAACCCTATTTTTGGCAAACCTCTGCGTTGGTACTACGAAGGACGCGGAGTATCTGCTAAGGTAAAAATTATCGCAATAATATTTTTATGGTTCAGTTTGTCTGCATCCGCAATATTACTGATTCCTGCGAACATGTGGTGGGCAAGACTTGTCTTTCTCGTAATAGCCATTGGTGTGACTATACATATAATATATATTAAGCCACTTGTTGTAAGAAAAGATGAATTGTAGTTCAAATCAGTTGTTTTTTACATCGATTAATAGGATTGATGGGATTAAATCCGAACAAAAAAGTCATGATATTAAAAACATGATTTTTTTAAGTATTTCAACTTTAAGTAAAGTTGTCGTTAGTTTAGTAGCCACGGAGTGACGACGTAATGAGTAACCCCAGTTGTGAGCTTCACCATTATACACATCTTGTAAATTAACATAAAAAATTCAGAAATACCTGGTAAAGGTAGGGGAGTTGTCCCCAACTCCCGCGAAAGTGTCTGTAGAATAAAGACAAAACGGTTAAAACGACAAAAAAGGTTGGCAAATCACAACACCACGCAAAAGAAAACTGTCGCTGTTACGCTTGACTATATCATTATCACGGTTCAGCGCGGGAATTGGGGACAATTCCCCTACCTTGTCATCCAACATTTTAATTAAAATGATAGTTGAAAATGTGTATAAGGGTGAGTGCTTGCGCCTGGAGAAGTAACAAATAAAAGGATGCGCCTTTTGAAGGCGACTTTATAAATGCACCTTTACAAGGCGCAATCAAAGACTATATCTCCCCCCAGGCTTGCGCCTGGGGTTACTCATTAAAATGCCTTTACAAGGCATAACCGAAAACTGAAAACTTAAAACTTAAAACTTGTCCAATTTAATTGGGTTAGTATTAAATGATGTTATCCCATGCGTCCAGAAATATCAAAATCTCTATCGCCACCAAAGGATAGATTTGATTTACATCCCGGGCAATTTACTACTTCATCCTCTGGGCTGCAACAGAAAGAAGTGCCGCATTCACAGACACCGGCAATCTCATTTTCACAATAAGGGCACGGCAACACGCCAAGAACTAGATTTGAAGATAACGAAAAGGATGCTGATTTACCAGGTTGCCCGGTGAAATAATCATTGTCAACTTTATGTGTTCGAATAGGTTCATATCCTCGGCTGGATAAGCGATAACGTACTAAATATGGTTGTCCAAACCGACTGCAGCGAAGTGATAAGAATAGTTGTTTTTGCTGATAGTTGCCGGGTTTGTTGGGTATTTCCGGCATATCTAAAGCACCTTCCGGCAGTTTTGCTAATGTTATGCGCTGTTCGGTACTTGATCCGATTTGTTTGCTCATTGTTGTTAAAGATGAAGATATCCAATTAAAAGTTTTTTGGAAGTTGGATGTTGATATGTCTGGCATTTGCAATACATTATCAGTAATTTGACCTAATACATACGGGTTAATATCATCCCCGCACCCAATAGCAATAATATTCAATGGGCCTGATGAATAAAATGAACGACAGTCATTAGCGGCTTTTTCCCATTCATCTGTCGGGACACCATCGGTCAATAAGAAAACGATGGGACGCCAGTCGCCTCTACATGTAGATGTATGTATTTTAACCTCACGACGAATAGCACTGTGTAATGTTGACAATGCTGCCCCCAGCGCTGTTCCCGGTCGTACGCGCAATTGTGGAAGGACGACATTGCTGGCCTCTGTCAAGGGAGTAACTTGAGTTGCAGTATCTGCGAAGGTGATGATACTTAACCATACTGTTTCGAGAGCATTAGGGTCTGAATGGATAGCATCGATGAGGGTTGCCATACCTTTTTGTACAGCATCAATTCCATCTCCTACCATCGATTCGGAGCAGTCAATTAGTAGATAGACTGGCAATCGCCGTTCAAACATATCTTCCATATAATACCACCTTCAAATATATCAGTGTTTTGCTTTTATTTCCCTAAAGCAAATAGCTGTAATATTATTATTTCTTCGATATGCAAACAAATCCTTTCTATACATTATTTTCTTTTTTACTAATGTGAGTTTCACCCACAATCCAATATTGTTTTAATAGTAAAAGCCAGATAGAAATCCTCTGTGTAACTTTGCGTTATACTTTGTGTTCTCTGTGTTAAAATAAAAAACTGCCACCAACATGCTATTTCCTAACTTAACCGCAGAGCTACACGGAGTTTAGCGCAGAGTTACACAGAGATAATCTTACATAATTTTCAAAAAACTTGTTTTAGATCAACGTTTTTTGAAATTAAGGTACTAAAGCGAATAAAGTTAGAATCATGTCAATGAAAAGTTGTCGCAGCTTATTTATTTGAAAAATATTAATAAATTGTCATTTAAGGATTGACTATACTCCTGTAATATCTATAAAATATGTGTATTGAATTAAGGAAGTTTGTATTTGTATTGAAAAGTAATTTGCAAATTTCTTAAGTATATTCATTTTTGCACTAAATTGGAGGAAGATATGACAGAATTTGACGCTGGCATGCGACGATTACCGGTCTATTTGTTACTGGATTGTTCTGGTTCTATGAGTGGGGAACCAATAGAAGCTGTTCGGCAAGGGATGAAGACATTGCTTGCAGAATTAAAGAGCGACCCACAAGCTCTTGAAACGGTTTGGATTAGCATTATCACTTTTGATAGCACCGCCCGTATGGCTGTTCCTCTTACTGAAATGATGTTGCTGAAAGAGCCAACATTAGATGCTTCCGGCAGCACCGCATTAGGTGAGGCATTAACATTGCTTTCCAAGAGTATTGAAAAAGATATCCGCAAGACAACTGCTACACAAAAAGGCGATTGGAAGCCATTGATTTTCCTGATGACAGATGGTGAACCTACAGATGATTGGGAAGGTCCTGCAGATAAAATACGAAAAGCGCGTCCAGGCAACTTTATCGCTTGTGGTGCCGGTCATAATGTAAATACTTCGACTTTAAAAAGAATGACAGAAATTGCTGTAATGTTGCAAGACACCCAACCGGGTACATTGTCGCAATTCTTTAAGTGGGTATCATCATCAATCTCCACCACTTCAGCAAGTGTATCGAGCCAGGGTGAAGCGGCTGTTAATTTGCCACCGCCACCGCCGCAAATTACTATAATTCCGTAACTGGCAAACTATTGAAATCAGCTTTAATAATTATCAAATCTGCTTAAAAATAGTCGCTTCGACAATCTTAACGACCGGTCACTGAGCTTGTCGAAGTGACCTTAAGCAAAAATCCTGTTTGTTGTATGGTGTATGTGTCGCATAGAGGATAAAGGTGAGTATGGAACAGCAACCTGAAAAAAGAGAACAAGTGCCGGAGCCTGCATTGTCGGAACGGCAAGTGAAAAGTTATACGGATAATTCGGAGGAAGGACAAAAAGTTGTAGTCGGTGGTAATATATCGGTTACAACTATTGCTACCGTTTCGTCGACGGACAATAAACAGCTTCTACCTGTACCAAAGGAACCAGTACCGGTACAAGTTGCGCCAGTTGCACCTGCGCCAACCCCAGTCATAACTTTTTCTAATCTTGGTGGTACATTCAGTGTATCATTTATCCTTAAATTGAATTGTTCTGTTCAAAATGTTGCATTGTATTATACAACAGACGGAACAGAGCCTGATTTGAAATCAAATAAATATTCAACACAAGGTATTACTGTTGATCGATCAGTTACTATAAAAGCACGTGCAGCTATCAATGAACAATTGTGTAGAGAGATATTCAGCGAACAATATAATTTTGTTGTAGGTAGAGTTAAGTTCTCGATTGACGAAGGTACACATAATCCACCATTGACATTAGCATTGTCGAGTGTGACTGATGGAACAACGATATTCTACACATTAGATGGCAGCGACCCGACAAATAAATCGAATAAATACGATCATACTGATAGTTTGCTCCTTCGCAGCACAGTAACGGTCAAGGCTATAGCATATAAAGAAGGTTGGCAACCATGTGAAATATGCATTGCCAAGTACGAATTAAAAGCACCACAATGGCTTGAATTGGAACCGGCAGACCAACAAGATTCAGTGCCTCATAAAATATCTGATTCCATGAAAACGCTAGGTGGATGGAATATTATAGCTGCCAGCGTCCGGGGAAAATTGCATGCGCATCGCGCATTATGGCGTGATGATTCATACAATTATGCAACAGAAGGTCCCTGGACTATTATTGCAGTATCTGATGGTGCGGGTTCGGTACCGTTGTCACGTATAGGATCGCATATTGCATGTGAAATAGCTAAAAAGCATTTAATTAGTTTGTTGAATAACTTTATAATGCAGGAACCTGCTGATGCTGTACAACCAGATGAAAAAGATTTGATAAAACTTCGTTTGTTTCTGAAAGATGCTGCCCAAAATGCAAAAAATGAAATAGGAGAAGAAGCACGTAAACGCAACTGTCCGGTAAATCATTTTGCTGCGACATTACTGGTGATGATTCATTGCAAGTGGAAGTCATTTGATTTTGTTGCTGCTATCCAGGTCGGTGATGGTGCCATCGCTTTATGGAATCAGGACGATACCGCCTCATTGTTGGGGGTTGCTGACCATGGTGAACATTCCAGTGAAACGAAGTTTCTCACTACAAAAAATATTGAGAATGAATTTGAACACAGAGTATTATTTACTTTAAAAGAAAAATTGCGCGGCATAGCAATTATGACTGATGGGGTATCGGACGATTTCTTTCCGGAAGATAAGCGTATCATAGAGTTATTTAACGGACGTGCTATTCCTGCGATGTCGCGATTAGATGACTCGCCAGTAGATGGTGTAGGATTTACGGTGATACCAGCAGAAAAACCTGATGAAGCCTTGCTTGAATGGTTAAAGTATTCAAAGAAAGGCTCTTCTGACGATAGAACCCTTTTGCTTTTTTATGGAGATAACAAATAATGGCAGTAAAAAAAGCCATTATGGATAATGGACAAGTTATTGAGTTTCTTCCCGATCCAATCGGTGAAGGAACTGTTAAAGTCGTCTATTTTACTCCTGACAAACAATCGGTAGTATGTTTTTTTAAAGACAAGGTAAATGCCACAGATGTAAATAGATTGCAAAGACTATCAGCTATCACTGGTCGTTTTAATCCGCTTCATGGCAATAACGGTGGGTATTGGAAAGATATTTATTGTTGGCCAACCGGTATCATAACTCAACCAGAGCTGGGTATCGTTGCACCCGCTTATCCAAAAGAATATTTCTTTTCTACTGGCCAATTCAAAGGAAAAGAGAAAAACGGCAAGTGGTTCAGCAGTCCAAAATTGCGAAAAATGATTCCAGAAGCAGAACGCGGCGATTGGATGAGTTACTTGCATATTTGCATTCGCATAGCACGCGGGGTACGCAGGATGCATACTGCTGGTCTTGCACATTCCGATTTATCAAATAAAAATGTACTGGTTGCACCTACTACTGGCAATGCAATAATTATTGATATCGATGGTCTTGTTGTGCCTGGAGTATATCCGCCGGACGTTTTGGGAACACCGGGGTATATTGCCCCGGAAGTAGTATCCACCCAAAAATTGCCATTACGGGATGCTAAGCGAATATTGCCTTCGGTACGTACCGATTTACACGCATTAGCGGTGTTAATTTATGAATATTTGCTTCATCGCCATCCTTTGCGCGGTCCCAAAATAAACTCTATGGTTTCCAGCGAAGAGGATGAATGGCTGTCCATGGGGGCGAAAGCGCTATTTATTGAACATTCCGGTGACGCCAGTAATCGTCCGGGAAAAATTAACATACCATATCGAATATTGGGGCCGTATCTTACCGAATTAGTTGAGCGGGCATTCGCAGTATCATTACACGATCCTGATAATCGTCCCAGCGCATCGGAATGGGAGATGGCTTTAGTAAAAACAGCAGACATACTGATGCCTTGCGGAGATCCAAAATGCGAAGCTAAATGGTTCGTATTTAACGATCAAATCCCCATTCGCTGCCCGTTCTGCGGCTGGACATATCGAGGTGTGATGTTGCCCCTTATTCATTTTTATTCAGAACGTCGGCGTGGGCAATACAGTCCGGATAATTACCGTTTACTTGTTCATGGTACTCAATATTTATATCAATGGCACGCAATACGACGTTTTGCTGATGAAATGGCAGACCATACACCGCTTGGGTATTTTGCTTTTCACAATGGTCAATGGGTTTTGGTTAATCAAACTCACGACACGATGATGATTAATGAAAGCGAACCTTTACCGCCTAATTCCATGCGTGTTTTAGTTGATGGTATGCGGTTGCGATTATCTAATGATTCTAACGCAAGGCTTGCATTAGTGCAGATGGTGAATGTATGAAGTTACGGCAAAATCTGCAAAAAATGATAGATGATACACCTGACAGAGAGATACTCGTACTTGCTGCTGGTGAGTATGAAGGTCCTGTCACGATAAATCGCAATATTAAGATTGAGGGCGTGAAAAGTACTATTTGGAGCCGAAAAGGACCAGTAATGCATATCAAAGCCCATGAAGTTGAATTGCATGGGCTGCGTATAGAAGTAACTCGTTTTGATGAAGAGATGGATAATAAACCAGAACATGTTGCATTAATGGCAGACCCGGCCGTAAATGTAATCCTTGACGATGTGGTAGTTCGCGGGTATGTAGTTGGTATACATGGAGAAAATGGCGCATGGTTAGTTCCACCTTCCATTGACCTGGGTATTTTTGCACCTCGTGTAACAAATACTTTCAATCTTACTTTATATGTTCCGGTGACCTGCCAGATATCTACAGTAATCACCGGAGTAACAATTTCGCCATCAACGCTTATGCCTGGTAAAAATGATGTGGTTTTCACCGTAAAAGATATATATCCTGATACATTACTGTTAGGAAGATGCTTTATACGTTCTATGCATGTTAAAAGGCCTATTGATATAACGGGACGCGCAGCTAACGATAACAAACTGCAACCTGTAAATCATCGGTTGTTATGGGAACCATCTATAGTGCCTACCCAACCTACTGGTAATGAACAATCAGATTTTAACTCTCCCGGTGAACATATTATTAATGAGTTATGGCTTGCAAATGAAATCAACAGGTTGATTTCCACAAGAAGGTATGACCAGACGAGAGGATTATAGAAACGTATGAACTCAAAATTTTCAAGAGCAATGATAGAAACTTTTATTCAAACCAAGAGTCTACCTTATCATACGGATAATGATGGTGATATATGTTTGGAGTTAATTGAAGAAGCAACTTATGGGTGCAAGTTATCAGCATATTGTCTTGCACTCGGTCCCAAACAGAATATATATTGTGTCCGTGTAGTATCAAATAAACCAATTCCTCAGCTTGAATGGGGACGCGCTATTCTTTTGTGCAATAGCTGGAATCGTGATAACCGCTGGCCTAAAGCCTATCTGAATTATATAAATATGGATAGTGCAGTCGGCGAAATAATACTTGAAGGTCAGATAGATCTGGAACATGGTATTAGTGTTGAACAATTTGCAGATTTTACTGATGGGCAGATAGCAACTGCTTTGCAGTTTTGGAGATGGTTTCATCAGCAAGGATTTTAATTTGTTTTCAGCACATTTCCAGCCGCAGAGCGGCGACATATTAATAGTAATGAATGTAAGAAAAAATACTAAGCTACAGCGCAGAGATGTGAACCGATTACCATAACTAAATCTTACAAGCGAAAGTCTTGTATAAAAAATATTCATAAAAAATCAGTTAATGGTTGACTATACTTATATTTTAATTGTAGAATATAACCAATAAATCCGAATAGTAATGTACTAATGAGTAATATTGCTCATAAAAAATAGGCGATAAGGAGACAGGAAATGGCTATTTCACTCACTAAAGGCCAGAAAATATCATTAGATAAAGAAGCTGGCGGAACTCTGACTAAAGTCATTATGGGCTTGGGATGGGATGCTGCAAACGCTAAAGGTGGCGGTGGTATTTTTGGCATTTTTGGCGGCGGCGGTGGTGGGAGCATTGATCTTGATGCATCTTGCCTGATGTTTGATGCATCTAAAAATTTATTAGATTCCATTTGGTTTCGTCAACTGAAAAGTAAAGATGGCAGTGTTGTACATACAGGTGACAATTTGACTGGTGCTGGTGATGGTGATGATGAGCAAATTATCGTTGATTTATCCCGTGTTCCGGCTAATGTCCAGTCATTGATATTTGTAGTGAATAGTTTCACTGGTCAAAATTTTGATAATGTTGCAAACGCTTTTTGCCGAATGGTAAACGCTAACAATAACCAGGAAGTGGCACGTTATACTTTGTCAGGCGGAGGCAAATACACCGCACAAATCATGGCAAAAATATACCGTTATAACGGTGAATGGAAGATGGCCGCTATAGGTGAACCATCATCAGGTCGCACCTTCCAGGATATGTTGCCGCAAGTAATCAATTTCTTATAGATATAACAGCCCTTAACCGGGCGATTTATAACCAGAATAATCTGGTTATTTATATCAAATCAATGCAAGGAGTAAAATAAAATGGCTGTAAGTCTATCTAAAGGCGGCAATGTTTCGCTGTCTAAAGAAGCCCCAGGACTCAAGAGCATTCTCATTGGTCTGGGGTGGGATGCTCGTTCAACAGATGGCGCAGATTTCGATCTTGACGCTTCTTGTTTTATGGTGGCGGATACTGGTAAAGTCCGCAATGATAGCGACTTCATTTTTTATAATAATTTGAAGTCTGCAGATGGTTCGATTGAACATACCGGCGATAACCTTACTGGTGCTGGTGATGGTGATGACGAAGTTATCATTGTTGTCTTAGATAAAGTTCCGACTGGTATAGCGAAATTAGCATTTACCGTGACAATTCATGAAGCTGAAACTCGTCGACAGAATTTCGGAATGGTAAGCACAGCTTATATTCGTATCGTAAATAAAGATACAAATGCTGAAATTGCCCGTTTCGACCTTTCTGAAGAAGCAAGCACAAACACCGCGATGATTTTTGGCGAAGTGTATCGAAATGGTGCAGAGTGGAAATTCCGCGCTGTTGGACAAGGTTTCGACGGCGGTCTTGCACCGTTGGCACGTAATTTTGGTGTCGGTATTTAAGTAGAAAACGTACTAAAAATGTGTTAGTCGCAGGTAGTAATTACCTGCGACTACATTTCATATCGTTCTGTTTGTTATATTGATAAATAGAACTTTTTAAAAAAATGGAGCAAAACAAATGGCAATTTCCTTATCAAAAGGCGGCAACATTTCGTTGTCAAAAGAAGCACCAGGCTTGAAAATGTTACAAGTTGGACTCGGATGGGACGTGCGTGCGACAGATGGCAAAGGATTTGATCTTGATGCATCCGCATTCATGTTGAAAGAAGATGGTAAAAGCCGAAACGAAGGTGATTTCATTTTCTATAATCAGAAAGAATCAACTTGCGGTTCAGTAAAGCACTTGGGTGACAATCGAACCGGCGAAGGCGAAGGTGATGATGAAGTCATCGTGATTAATTTGGAGAAAATTCCTGCTGAAATCAGCAAGATTGTCTTTACAGTAACTATTCATGATGCAGAGGCAAATCGCCAAAACTTCGGCATGGTTTCCAAAGCATATATTCGAGTAGTCAACCAGGGTGATAATGTTGAAATAGCTCGTTTTGACCTGTCAGAAGATGCCAGCACAAATACCGCTATGAACTTCGGTGAAGTGTATCGCAATGGTGCAGAATGGAAATTCCGTGCTGTTGGACAAGGATATGACGGCGGACTTGCTGCGATGGCAAACTCTTTCGGTCTTAGCGTTTAAATACAACTGAAAAGATAAGTAAAATATTGACGGTCTGCTATCTGGCAGGCCGTCAATATGCCACTTTAACCAGTGGACTTATATGGAGTTTAACTAAATATGGCCAAACAGTTAATCCGTGGACAAAAGGTGCGCTTTGCTGACTTCACCTCATCTTTGGAACTAATAGTAGAAATAAATCTGCTTATTCCGGGGGTAGGTGATGTTGATATCGCATGTTTTGGGGTTGATGAACAGAATCATTTGACAGATGACCGATATTTTATTTTTTATAATCAATTATCTTCACCCAATGGGGAGATAAGAAAGATTGCTACCGCAGTTGCCGCATTATCAAGCTTTAATATTAACCTTTCATTATTACCACCCCACGTTACCAGATTGGCATTTACCGCTGCGATTGATGGCACCGGGAATATGTCACAACTGCCACAGGGGTATATTACTGTATCGGACAAGAAGGAAGAGTTATTTCGATTTACTTTGACAGGTACTGATTTTACAACAGAAAAAGCAATTATTATAGCTGAAATTTACTTGAAAGATGTGTGGCGTTTTTCTGCCGTTGGACAGGGATTCACCGGCGGTTTAAATGCGTTGCTGGCATATTATGGCGGTTCTGAGACAGCGACACCATCAACACCATCATCAACACCAGTAGTACGCCCAATACTTGAATTATTTCAAAAGCCGTCATTACATAATATATCAGAGAATAAAGGACGCAATCAAGTTAAACTCTGCTCTTAATTTTGACAGGATTTTCGCTATTCAAGATAAATTTTATTAAAAATGGTCGCTTCGACAGGCACAGTGACCTTAAGCGAAAGTCCTGTATAGAGTATGCATAGGAGGAAATAACCATGCAATTTATTCGAGGTCAAAAAGCTAAACTTTCCGACCTGACTTCTTCTTTACGAATGGAAGTAGGTATTCAATTGCAATACAGTGGTGCCGGAAGTGTAGACATCACATGCTTTGGGGTTGATGCTAACAATAAGTTATCTGATGATCGCTATTTTGTGTTTTTCAATCAACCGGCTTCTCCACGTGATGAAATACGAAAATTGGGGAGCAGCGGCAGCGATACTGAAAGATTTGATATTGATTTATCGCAATTGCCATCTTCTATAGTTCGACTTGTGTTTACTGCTGCAATTGATGGTGCCGGCAATATGTCACAGGTGGCAAGTGGTTATTTGCGTTTGTCATCAAATGGACAGGAATTAGCAAGATTTGCTTTTGCTGGAACAGATTTCTCTTCTGAGAAGGCAGTAATTTTGTCTGAAATATATTTAAAGGATATCTGGCGCATTGCTGCTGTAGGGCAAGGTTTTAACGGTGGTTTAAATGCGTTGTTGAAACATTATGGTGGTGAGGAAATGGCATCAAGTCAACCATTACCGCCTCCTCCGCCACCGCCGCGTCCTACCCCGCCACCAGTAGTACCGCCAGCACCACCTGTCGTGCCGCCAGCACCACCTGTCGTGCCGCCAGCACCACCTGTTAATCTAAAGAAAGTCACTCTGGATAAAAGTGGTCAAAGCCAGAAAGTTGATTTGAAAAAGAAAGGTTCTGTTGAACAATTCCATGTCAATCTCAATTGGAACACACAGGTGAAGGTTTCCGGTCTATTTGGCAGTCGTACTGAACAAGCCGATCTGGACCTGGGTTGTATGGTGGAGATGGCTGACGGCAGTATTGCCTGCATTCAGGCTCTGGGTGGTAATTTTGGCACTCGTAATGCACCTCCATTTATTTATCTTGATAAAGACGATCGCAGTGGTACATCTACAGACGGCGAAAACTTGTTTATTCTTCGACCGGATATGATTAATCGGGTATTGGTATTCGCTTTCATTTATGAAGGTGCCGCCCGCTACCAGGATGTTAATGGTCGGGTGAATATAACAGATGATTCCGGCAATGAAATATTCATTCCGTTAAATAACCCTGATTCAAAGAATACATTTTGTGCGATTTGTGTAATTTCGCGAATAGGAACTTCGTTGACAATTACTAAAGAAGAACATTATTTTAGTGGTCACCAAGACGCTGATAAGTACTATAAGTTTGGTTTCCGCTGGACATCTGGAAGGAAATAACTATTTATGACGGCACCTGTTACGGTATGGTTTAATAAAGGTTTTTCAAATCTTTATTCGGTTTTTGAATTAATTAAGGACGCTGATATTGCTAATCAGTTCAGGTTGATATGTACGCATACATACCCGGGATTTATTGGATTTTTAACATGCGATATGGCAGAAGTCGAACCGATTGTGAATGACAACGAGGAATATTTGAAATATTGTCTCGAGTTTTGCGAAAGAGAAAATGTACGTATTTTTGTACCTGGACGTAGAAGATCATACCTGGCGGATCATCAGGAAGAATTTGATAATATCGGCGTGAAGATGATTATAGCCGCAGATACACAAACGTTGCACATGCTTGATAGCAAAGCGGCGTTGTATGAACGTCTCGAACCCGAATCAATTGTTTCTATTCCCGGATACGCCATGGTTGACTCACTTGAGGAATACGATAAAGCAGTAGAATACCTGCGCACCCAGCATCAAACTATTTGTGTGAAGCCTAACACCGGAGTTTATGGATTAGGCTTTCGCATTCTTACCGATAATGGAAAAGAGATTGACCGCATCATGAATGGCGATTCGCTGAAGATTGGGTATTCTTTATACAGATCATTATTAGCAGAATCAGATTCATTCCGCAAATTGATGGTGATGCAATATCTTGAAGGTCGAGAGAGAAGTGTGGATTGCCTCGCTGAACATGGTACATTATTGCGTAGTGTAGTGCGGTTAAAATCAACCCGTGAAAATGGTGCGCAATTATTGGAAGATAATCCAGAAATAACCGATATGACCGCAAAAATAACAAAAACTCTCGGACTGCATGGCATGTATAATGTCCAGTTCAAGGATAGCGACGGTGTGCCGTATTTATTGGAGATTAATCCGCGAATGTCCGGTGGTTTGCCTTACGCCTGTCATTCAGGATTAAACTTCCCGTATTGGGCGTTGAAAATGGCATTGAATGAATGCGATCCTGATGATATTCCACATCCACAAACAGGTATGAAAGTGGCACAAATAACCATAGGTGTAGTGGCGGGGAGAACAAAAGTTAATGCATAATGATGTGTGTATAACTGCGTCGTTGCCTTGTGGCGAGTTGCGTATGGATATTGAACGTTCCCAATGGCCACTTGATGAAATTTGTGGTTTCGCAAATCGTCGCAACATAAAACGCGGGTTTCTCTTTGTCAGTAAAGTATTGGGGAAACATTATCCCGTTCGTCCATCACGTATGAGAGAAATTCATCGCTGCCTGGCGGAGCAACTCACTGATTTGCCTTCACCCATCCTATTTATAGGTATGGCTGAGACTGCTGTTGCATTGGGACATGGGGTTGCTGAATGTAGTGAAGACTGGGGGAAAAGCAGTTGTCTATTTTTACATACTACACGGTATGCCTCATCGCGTCCCAATTCATTATCATTCCAGGAAAGTCATAGTCACGCGACAGACCACTTGCTTTATTTACCTGCGGGGAATGATGCGCAAGCTATCTTCGCACATGCCAAATCTCTGGTTGTTATTGATGATGAACTGAGCACTGGCAATACGTTGAGTAATCTGATGTCGGCTTATTGTGAACTTAATCCTGATGTGAAGGAATTGCGCGCTGTAAGCATCACTGATTGGCTGGGGGAAAGTCGGCGTTTGGAGTTAATTGAATCATTTAAACCTAAAAATCTTAAATTTATTAATGTGTTGCAAGGAAAGTTTTCATTCACATCTGATACGTCGTTTGATTGTGGACCACGAGTGAATGTAACTGGAAATACTGATTGTAAAGATAAATATCTTGCGAATAATTATGGCAGATTCGGGTTGACTGACTCACTTGATAATGATTATCAGCGAATGCTTGAAAAAACAGATATACAAAAGGATGATCGTATTTTAGTATTGGGTACAGGTGAGTTTATGTATCCGCCATTTCTATTCGCCGAATGGCTGGAATCACAGGGGTATGATGTTCACTTCCAATCAACTACCAGATCGCCCATTCTTATCGGCAATGAGATTAAATATGCTATAGAAACCATAGATAATTATTGGGATGATATCCCAAATTACCTGTATAATGTTTCTCCAGGACAATATGATCGTGTATTAATCGGGTATGAAACGTCTCCATTGCCTGCTGGGCATGATTTGCCGCAACAACTCGGGGCTACTATTTTGGAGTTCGTTTAATGGAGATATACGTTTTTATAGATCTCGATGACACCATATTTCAAACAGAACGCAAATGTTATGGCGCTACCCCGATACATGATGCGGCATACGGACGTGATGGTAATGCGCTGTCATTCATGACCGAAAAACAGCGAACTCTTTTTTCTCTATTGGGACAAAATGCTCATTTGATTCCCACGACCGCGCGGAGTTATGACGCTTTTCGTCGCGTAGTTTTGTCATTTGATGGCATCGCTATTCTCGACTTTGGCGGAGTTATCATTAATGAGAAAGGCGAAATAGATAAAAACTGGGATAGCAATATTCGTGTGCAGGTTGATGCGGCACGTGAACAACTTGGTCAAATCCACGCAACTATTATCGAGACAGCAGAGCAGAACAATCTCCATATCCGTTCCCGAATAATTTCTGATTTTGATATGGACCTTTATGTAGTCACAAAATTAATTGATGTTGAAGGGGATGATTTACGTCGTCTTTATGATATAACAGCACAACAGTTCACCAATGATAATTTTCATGTGCATTTTAATGATAATAACTTTGCTGTTTTTCCAAAATGCCTGAACAAACGCCATGCGGTCCAATATATCATTGATAATATCCGGCGTGAATCTGATAATGAAATACTCACCATTGGCATGGGTGATAGCGAAACTGATATTGATTTTATGGCGGTTTGCGACTATTGTCTCACTCCTCGTTCCTGTCAAGTAACACGATTGTTGATGGAGGCGCGGAATGTTCAGCGGTAGTTATTTGCCAGAAGATGTTACGTTTCTGCTGAAAGTAATAGATATCCCAACAACAGATATCAGAGCCAAAGAACGCCTGATTCAAAATGGGACACGACATTATAGCGAGATGATTAGCAGAGAATATCCGCCATCCGCGCAATATCTCGAATTATTTCATCAGGCTTGCAAGCAAAATAATGCAAGATTTGCTGCCAATCTGGTGACACTGGCGCGCAATATTGCCGAATCAACCCCTGGTGAAATAACTCTCGTTTCATTAGCGCGCGCAGGGACGCCGGTTGGGGTTTTGTTGAATAGAATTATACGAGAATATTTACACCGTGACGTTTCTCATTATTCGATATCGATTATCCGCGATCGCGGTATTGATGAAATAGCTCTACGGCATATATTGCAAAATGATGGGCATACCGCATCGAGTATATTTTTCATTGATGGCTGGACTGGCAAAGGTGTGATAGCTCAAGAATTGGCTACCGCTATCACCGGATTCAATCAAAAATTGGGTACGACTATTTCACCTGCGCTCTATGTCGTTGCAGATTTGTCAGGTACAGCAGGTGTCGCGGCAACCAGTGATGATTATCTAATACCATCAAGTATTCTGAACTCAGTCATTTCCGGACTGATTAGCCGTTCGATTTTAAATGCTGAATACATCGATACAACAGATTTTCATGGTTGTTTGTATTACCAGGAGTTTAATGATATCGATCTTTCCCGCAACTTTGTCGATGCGGTGATGAAAGAAGTTCAGCAGTTACCCCAAGAACGGTGGACTGAAAAATGTCATGTTGTTTCTACTGATGAACAGCATGAATTGCATAAACAGAGTAAAGCCTTTATTAATCAGATGAAAGAGGCATATAATATCAGCTCAATTCATCACATTAAACCAGGCATCGGTGAGGCAACCCGGGTGCTTCTGCGCCGGGTTCCCGATCGCTTACTCGTACGTGATGCAGCGGCAGTCGAAGTAGCGCATCTTATTCAACTCGCTGATGAGAAAAAAATACCATGTGAAGAAATCCCTTCACTTGCGTATAGCGCATCAGCGATAATCCACGAGATGGATTAACTATGTACGTAGACAGGTTATCTCTTTATTATGATATTGCGAAATACTACTCATACTGGACATCCTTTAGGTAATGAGGAGTTTATAATTGAGTACGAAACTAAATTAGGCAAGCATTTATCAGCATTACCTGTTGGAAGACCGAAAAAGAATATTGTAATATCTTATAGAATTGATAAAGGATAGAAAATGAAAGCTATTTATAAACCAGAAAAGTTTGATAAAAAGAGGGAAATAGGTGACCGTCCCTATTAATCCAAAGATATATTTTATAATGATTTATATAATATTACTAAGTAAAGGAATCATTAAGATATGACTGGAATATTTATTAATAT
>JBIJDE010000386.1:0-5036 GCA_044344305.1 Armatimonadota bacterium | reverse complement strand
TCGCCAATACGAAGATGGCTCCATGGTATGAATAATGGAGCATGACCAAGTCGAAATATAAGCATTGGAACCACATATATTCCTTCGCTATTAGCTACAATGGTTAGGCAACCATGATACATTGTCTGGTTGATATAACTTGATATTCCCATTGCAGCACTTTGCATGTGAAAAGTTTCGCCGGTAATTTTTCTCCGGGCATGATATTTCCATGCCAACGACTGCCAGCCGCTTAGCCATGAGCCTATATAACTAACTGTTAACCATGTAATGATACCCTGTAATAGTATCTGTAATTCAAGTGGTAAACCAGGGAAAAATGTTGGCTCCATTATAAAAATCCTCTTCTATAGCTATTATACAATTTTACCATTTTTCATTTATTTATTCAGTAATTATGCCCCTACAAGGTGTAAAAATCATCCTATGATCAGACTCACGGCGTTGCTTTCACCCTTATACACATTTTGCAAATGTAGTTCGACCCCGTAAGGGTGTCGCACCACAATATTGCCAGTGATCTGCGCATGTTCGACACCCTATGGGGTCGTAAATCTTTATAAATGCCTATTTCTACAGACGTGAGACCCCTAACGGGGTCGACGGGATGTTGACTATAGATGATTGGCAGCAATTATAAATTATGATTATTTTTGTTCAGATTTGATTGCTAACTGACTAATAATCGACGTAAAAATTAAATTTAAAAGTTTATCGTCTTTTTAATCAGTGCCGCTGAATTTCTACCGGGGGCAGGCTGGAAGCCTGCGGTCCAATACTGTTTTAACTGATATTCGATATATCCCGCACAAATTTTACTGCGTCTTTTGCCATCTGTTTGTCTGTTCCGGTGGCGGTTACTACTATGGCGCGGATATCTTTTAGTTGGTCTTTTATTCGCGGCAGGTCGGATGGGCTGCAGTCGAACATTAGCGCGTTGCCGCCTGATGATTCATATAACTCTTTCAGGCGGTCGGTTGCCGGCGGGCAATTGGGGTCGTTGGAGATTTGAATCACGGAGTTTTGCACGTAACTGCCGATTACCCCCTGCAAATTTGCACCCATCATGTGGTGGTGGATTGCCACAGTGCCGAACTCTTCCTGTATCTTTTTGCTCCAGGGTTGTCCCCATTCGGCGGATACATTTGGGCCGCACATATCCATGGTATCCTCGGACATGAAGATGGCATTTTTTGGTGCCATCGCACCCCAGAAAGGCATACCGGGACGGTCGGCGGGGATTAAGGTTCGCAAATCTTTCTCAAACGCAATGATGGTATCGGTGCATCGCCGCATCAGTTCGGTCATTTCGTCAGGATAGTCATAAAAATCGATAAATATATCATTGCCGCGGATGGCATTTGCCAAATCGAGCGGCGAATAATGGTTATGGCCGTTGAAAAGATATGGCTGGCTGGCGCGTTCTCCCCAATATTCCACCATCTCTTTCATTATTTTCACCCAGCGATTTTCCGGGTTGTAGACAACTTCATTCAGACGGTCAAATCCATTTTCGCCACTTAAAGGGTGCGGTGCCCAACTTGTCCATTCGGAAAACTCTATCAGTAAGTCAAAAATGAAGGTGTGGTGAATAGCGATGCCAAGGTCGGGAGTCATCCAGGGGATTAAGTCATCACCGGCTTCCTCGCTCCATTCCAGCATACCTTCGGCGCATACCGCCATATCCTCTGCCATCTCCAGATGGCCGCCATTATTGAAATCGTATTCAAACAGGTTTTTCTTTCGCACCCAATACGGGTCCTGGCGCACGACAATCATTAAATCGCCGGGTTTATTTGAATCGTAAAACCGCTGGTATCTCTCCGCGCGGGATTTTATAGCTTGCAGCATATTATACCTTCTCTAAAAACATAATTAACATGGATGGGCAGGATGGACAGGATAAATTCAATCCTGTTAATCTTGTTAATCCTGTCTAAAAAAATAAATGAGTCGCTTTGTGCCGATATTGTATACATCTTTAACATAAATTGCAATAAATCGTAAATAAGCCGCAAAAAGCTATTGCAGTTATTAAAAAGGTTGCTATAATTGGCGGGTGTAAATATATTCGATTTGTATTTAAAATAATCAATCACAAAGGTAATTACAATGACAACAAAAATGCTGAAGTTTGGCAACTCTTCTTTTGAACTATTAACTGACGGCGACAGCTTTCTTGGCCTGGGTGCGATAACCATAGACGACACAGTGGTTCGTTCCGGTCGCCTGCCTTTGCGTCCATTCACGCAATCATTCTCCGGCAATCAGTTGAGCGCATTAAAGTTGCGCTGCGTTGATGCCGGTGCTGACGAATTGCGCATTCGCCTGACAGCAGAGTTTTCACCCATGCCGGTGAAAGTAATGCGCGACCACAGCTTTGACCCTATTCATGAATTGGGCGACTGGAACTCGCCGGTTATTTCCGGGTTGGGCGAAATTGACATCGTTATAAAAAAAGCCGTAGACTCCTTTAACGGCGTTGATTTTGGTGGTTTTTCGTATCATTATGAATATGACAGCAAAGATATCGCGCTGTTTTACCTGCTGGATATGGCGAGTTGGGAATTAGACGGCGATATTGTCGGCAGCACAGTATATACACAATCTTCATGTTCACCACCGGTTGTTAAATTTGATAATGACACAGTATGGTCTACCGAAGGATTCTTATTCTTTCTGGTAGACGGCGGGCAAAACCCGGTAATGACCCATAACCTGCCGCGGTGGGCAGGGCATGGTTCATTTGATTTTCAATTCAAAGGTGATGTCACCATGGTCGGCATATTCGAAAGGGTTGAATTGATACGTTCAGTAGTATGCCGTGACGCCAACAAGTCTGAATTGAAGACATTCGATAAACATATTTTTGATAATGCGAATAAATACAGCACATCCGCAAAATCAATCATGATAAATAAAGGCGCGAAAACAGTCACCGACCAGCAGAATATATGGACGTGGGTATCCGAAGAAGTAGACAACCGCGCCCGCGCAGAATATGGCATAAAAGAAGAACCACTGGTGGTAGACCTGCACCAGAATTTCTGGCGCAATTTCCAACTTGAAGACTATCACAAAGACCTGGTTCCGGCAGCAGCGAATATCGGCGCAAAACGAATATTTGTCGATAACCTGAAGAAATCATCGATGACCGAAGATGCCCCACTGAAAGGAAAATGGCAGTGGAATATGTGCTGCGGACATGAATATGAAATAGCCGATATGTTTGGCGGTAATGCCGGAGTGAAGGCATTTAACAAAAAATGCGCTGAGCAAGACGTACAGGTGATGATTTGGACGAACAACGATCAGGCACTGTCCAGCCCGGTTAATTCTTCCGAGCGTGATGACAAGGGATGGTACGTGCTGCTGGAAGATGCTCGTATGAAATACGGCGGAGCATATGCAGGATGTATGAGCGTGCTTGATTTTGCTAACCAGGATGCACTGAATTATTTCATTGACAGCCACCTTAAAATAAAAGAAGAAACCGGCGTCAACGCTTTCTTCTTTGACAGTTTCTACAACCTTGGATTCATGCCGATAAACTATCGCAACTGTTCACCACGCACCATGTGGAAAGGTCTATTGTCGATGGTAAAATCATTCCAGGATAACGGCATTAATCTGGAAATAGAATCATTTGGACCATTTGGAAAACCATGCCACGGTCACCCGTCAACATACAATATGGATACAATCTTTATCTGCTATCGAGTAGGATTGGGTAATGACTACACCACCGTGCCAACCAATAACCCGATTGTTGTACAAAAAGATGTCTCATTACCGGCAGACTTCTACAGCCTTGCTCACAAGGCAGGCCTTGCATCCGGTGGATTATTTAACAGCGATAAAGTTCGCATAGATCAGCGTTGGACCCCCGATCATGTACGTATGTTAAAGACTTACCATGACAATCTGGAAGCGATGCATACCCGCTACCTGCAACAGGACGGATTGGCTGTAATCTGGCACAACACAGATAAAACACAAGCGATTATCTGGAATTTCGCCGACCGAAATGTTAAATTACCCGGAGTAATAACAAACTTGTCTACCGGAGAAAAATTAACCGGTGGCGAATACAGCGTGAAGGCAAACAATATCTATTCGGTGACTGGCGTGGAATTGCCGACGGGGATTTAGGAATTACGAATTACGAATTACGCAGGCTCCCGGGACTGACATCAAGCGGCGAAGCCGTGCTAGTGTCTGTCCCAAAAAGCAGGAAAGCGTCAAATTAACCGGTTCGTCATGTTGGGACAGACACGGGTTGCCGTTCCGGCACATCCGTGTCAGTCCCGAAGCTCACGGGACTGACATCAAACGGCGAAGCCGTGCTGGTGTCTGTACCAAAAAGCAGGAAAGCGTATAAATTAACCTGTTCGTCATAATGGGACAGACACGGGTTGCCGTTCCGGCACATCCGTGTCAGTCCCGAAGGCTCCCGGGACTGACATCAAGCGGCGAAGCTGTGCTGGTGTCTGTCCCAAAAAGCAGGAAAACGTCAGAATTAACCGGTTCGTCCTATTGGGACAGACACGGGCTGCCGTTCCGGCACATCCGTGTCAGTCCCGAAGCACCCGGGACTGACATCAAGCGGCGAAGCCGTGCTGGTGTCTGTCCCAAAAAGCAGAGTAATCGTCTAAAGTAATCCGGCAAACAGGCATAAGCAAAATCAGCATCCGGCATATCAATATATACCGCAGAGTAACAAAGTTTGACGCATAGTTACACATCGGATATCTATGTGGCTTATACTCTTAAAGTAAAAACTGGTTGTGGGTGAAATCCATATTAGTAAATATAAAATTATCACCATTTATTTTCACAAATAATGCAGGATACCTTTATCATATAACGAAAAGTAACAGGCAGATGATGAGATAAAATTGAGGTAACAATGAATTCAAGACGCGTCTTATTCCTTGGCAATAGTATTACCAGGCATGCGCCAAAGCCAGAGATTGGCTGGATCGGAAACTGGGGGATGGCTGCCAGCAGTATAGAGAAAGATTTTGTTCACCTGA
>JBIJDE010000387.1:0-5036 GCA_044344305.1 Armatimonadota bacterium | reverse complement strand
CTGACTCATTATGAAAATCAAAGAGAAGCGCGAAGAAAAGACGCGATAGCAATGGATAAAATCGCTGCTATTGATATCGATGGTTTATTAACTGTTGTACGTAAAAACGGAATAAGTATGTGCGGGGTATTACCAACCTGCACTTTATTGGCTGCGGCAAAACAATCTGGTATAAAATTTGGTAAAATATTACATTATCACACGTCTGGCGATGTATCTGGCGACTTAAATAGAGTAGTCGGATATGGTTCAATGGTATTTACTAAATAAGGGGGTTGTAATATGGGAAATATGGTATTATTAACCATTGCAATTTTTATCATTGTATTAATATTTGCTATTAATCGAGGTTCAGGTACTGTAATATGGTTCTTGGTTTTAGCTGTATTATTTGGTTTAATTTCATCTGGTTTATCACCTGTTTTAGCATCTATGATAGATATTGGAAAACATAAAGATATTGAAAATAGCCGGGGTTTATGGCAATTGATCTTATTCGGAGCATTAATTATTTCTGCGTTTCCATTATCAATATTTATTGACAAATACACACAATGGACTTGTGACCCTGCGGATTGGTTTTTTGCTCTTATATTTGGTTTAATAGCTGCTTTTATTACTGCACATTATTTTTTAGAGTCATTTTATTTTGCAAGTCATGGCAATGTAATGCGGGCAACATTTGAAAATAGTCAGTTAATTCGACAGATGGTACAGTTCGAGAGTTGGCACAATTTTGTTTCATGGTTTAATACGGTATTATCCGGTGAAAAACGTCCTACTTTTGATTTACCACCAGAAAAATAAAAGTTTATTTTTTAAAATGTTTTACAACACAGAAATATTCTGATATAATTATAACTCGGGAAAAGGTAATAGAATTTTTTACAAATAAAGATGAATTATGTTAATACTACACGCTGGGGTAATCGAAGATAATTTCTATGTATGGGGTGAAAAAAGTACCCCTGAAATAAAGACAGGTCTACCATCTATTCATGATGATAAATCTGCTGATGTTAAGCATCCATATGCCGCAACACCAGAAATATTAGGTCCGGCATTAGCTAATGGCGGAGTACCAATGGCTAATGATGTTAGACGGTATACCGAAAAAAATATTTGGCTTCCGACTATTAATCATTATCCATGCGCATCAAGTCCGCTAATTGCTGATATTCCTCATAACTCTGATAAAGCTGTCGCTAAGCAATGGGTAGTCCCGGTTTTATTACTTACAACTTATGAAGCCATAGATTTACTTTGTCGCTGTGTTTCTTCTCATACGCTCGCTCCGGGTGTAGTGGTTGGTGATGACCTTGCATATTGGGCAGCTGTAATGCGCTTTGGCGGCTCGCTGGTGGTGCGTCAACAATATTTACCTGGTATTATGCTGCTAAGCAAAAAATGCCGCGCTGCATGGGAACCTGTTATTGCCGGGCAGGATGCTGAGTTGTTTAATGCTCTCGCAACATCGATGCCTACAGTATCTCGGTCAATGGAAGTGCCTGTACCGCAAACTGCTATTTCTGCTAATTCAATAATTACCACTTTTCTTGGGATAGTAGTTGACTATTTGGTTCGTACAGCAGCCGTCGAGATGGCACCAGCATTTAATCGTAAAAGAGGAACACGGATAACGGAACGAAGTACCCATGCGTTATGGCTGCGTGCTTTGCGTTCATCAGATGGGACTTTGGATATTACAGATGCAGAACGCGATACATTTGTTGAACAAATTCGTGAATGGCATCGTGCAGTAACTCAAGCGTCCGTTGCTCCATATCGATTATGTTTCCGTTTAGAAGAGCCAACAGGGCCTATCGACCGAAAGAAGCTGATCGTTGAAGATGATGCTCCGTGGCGAGTAAGATATATACTGCAAGCTACAGATGATCCGTCTTTAATGTTAACGGCTAATGAAGTTTGGCGTGGCAAGGGTAAAAAATTAGATTTGTTTACTCGTGGCAATACTCCTCCACGTGAATATCTATTAACCGCAATGGGGCAAGCATCAGCATTAAGTATTAAAATTGAAGAGAGCCTTAAAACTGAACACCCGGATGGCTACGCGGTAGATATTCAGGGGGCTTATGAGTTTATTACCGATATCGCTCCGGCTTTAGAAGAAGTAGGATTCGGGGTATTTCTACCTGGATGGTGGTCAAAGAAAGGTTCAAAATCAAGATTGCGCGCCAAGGCAAAGGTGAAAAGTCCACTACTCATGCAAAACGGGGCTGGTTTTTCGTTGGATGCTGTTTTGGAATTTAATTGGGAAGTCGCTTTGGGAGAATCTCAATTATCTTTGGAAGATTTGCGTGCGCTTGCCGCATTGAAATCTCCATTAGTCCGTGTTCGCGGGCAATGGGTTGAATTACGTTCAGATGAAATCCAGGCCGCCATCGCATTTCTTGAAAATCCAGGTGGTACTGCATCCGCCCGTGAAATTATCAGAATGGCACTTGGCGAGGGAACTGCACCTGGCGGTTTACCGATTGACGGTGTCAGCGCGACAGGATGGATGGGTGAGTTACTTGACGAAATGTCTCGTGGCGATGAAATGCGCGAGTTAGAACCGCCAAAAGGTTTCGTTGGTCAGTTACGTCCGTACCAATCCCGTGGTTATGCATGGTTGGCATTCCTTCGTAAATATGGTTTAGGTGCTTGTTTAGCTGATGATATGGGTCTTGGTAAAACAGTACAAACCCTTGCCATGTTACAACGCGATCGTGAAGAAGGGGAATCCAGACCGGTATTGCTTGTTTGTCCGACATCTGTAGTTGGAAACTGGCTGAAAGAATCTGCACGCTTTACTCCGTCATTAAATGTATTAGTTCATCATGGTGTTACCCGCGAACGTGGTGAATCATTCCAGCAACAAGCGGAAGAATACAGTTTGATTCTTACCAGTTATGCTTTACTGCATCGTGATTATGATGTATTTAAAAAGATAAAATGGGCAGGTGTGATTTTAGACGAAGCGCAGAATATCAAGAACCCAAGTACAAAACAGGCACGTTCAGCGCGTGGATTAAAAGCAGATTATCGACTGGCTCTAACAGGTACACCAGTGGAAAACCATGTTGGTGAATTATGGTCAATCATGGAATTCCTGAACCCGGGTTTCTTAGGAACTGCAAGCGAATTTCATGAGAAGTTCTTTGTGCCGTTACAGGCAGAACGTGACCAGGAAGCCGCTAATCGTTTGAAACGACTGACTGGACCATTTGTATTGCGTCGTTTAAAGACTGACAAGTCAATCATTCAGGATTTACCGGAAAAACTGGAAATGAAGATATACTGCTCATTAACTAAAGAGCAGGCATCTCTGTATAAATCAGTCGTAGATCAGGCAACTGCTGAGTTGGAAGAAGCAGATGGTATCAAACGCAGTGGTGTAATTTTATCAACATTAATGAAGTTGAAACAGATATGCAATCACCCGGTACATTTTCTGGGTGATAATACCAGTTTACCAGATCGCAGTGGAAAATTAGACCGATTAACAGAAATGATAGAAGAAATATATGATGTTGATGATTGTGCCCTTATATTTACCCAATTTACTGAAATGGGTAATCATTTGAAGCGGCATTTACAAGAAACATTCGGATACGAAGTTATTTTTCTTCATGGTGGCGTAAATAAGAATAATCGTGATAAAATGGTGGAAAGATTCCAGGAAGAGGGTGGACCTCGTATATTTATCCTGTCCTTAAAAGCAGGAGGTACTGGTCTTAACCTGACGCGGGCTAATCACGTATTTCATTATGACCGATGGTGGAACCCGGCAGTGGAAAATCAAGCCACTGACCGCGCTTTCCGAATTGGGCAAACCAGAGCCGTACAGGTACATAAATTCCTGTGCGCGGGAACATTAGAAGATAAGATTGATGAATTAATCGATAAGAAACGTGACATAGCCGATTCTGTGGTTGGCGTTGGTGAGTCCTGGCTGACCAAACTCAGTACAGATGAGTTACGTGACCTGTTTGCGCTGCGTGAAGATGCAGTTTCTGATTAGGCTATTTGTGGAAAGATACGGCATGGATGATTTGATGGCTTGGCCAAAGGGTATATAAGATAATATTATGTCGTGGCGAAATTACAGTAGATATTTTCCCACCTCAACACCCCGGCGGGTAGAAGGTGGAATAAAAGCGCAATCACAACGCGGGTCATTTGGCCAGCGCTGGTGGGCAAAACGTTGGGTCAATATTCTGGAACAAACAGAAATGGCGCAACGATTAAATCGTGGTCGTGCTTATGCACGTGGTGGTCAAGTTATATCAATTGAGATTCATCACGGACAGATTATTGCCGTGGTGCAAGGTACGGCTAAAGAGCCATATACAGTGACCATAACAGTTAAGACACTCGAAACGGCTGAATGGGATAAAGTAATTGACACCTTGAAACAACAGGCATTGTTTGCCGCCAAATTAATGGCGGGAGAAATGCCCCACGAGATAGAAGATGTGTTCCAGAGTGTTGGACTTAATCTTTTCCCGCAACTCCGTTATGAATTAACCAATAAATGTTCATGTCCGGACTGGTCAAATCCATGCAAACATATAGCAGCCGTTTTCTATTTAATTGGCGAAGAATTTGACCGTGACCCTTTCCTGATATTTAAATTGCGCGGTATGGACCGTGAGACATTAGTTACACGTCTGGGGCAAGGCAATTCCCAAATGGCTTTTGAAGATGTCGTTAAATTATCAGAAATACCAGAGACGGAACCTTTATCAATGAAGATGGTTGAGTTTTGGTCCGGTTCAACTCTGCCGGAAGATTTTTATGGTGAAGTTAAAATTCCTGGTTCATCAGCGACATTATTACGCAGATTGGGCTCGTTTCCTTTCTGGCGTGGCGACGAACTACCTTTAGAATCTTTACCACCAATTTATCCTCATGCTTCAAAAGTAGGTATGCGGGTATTCCTTGGCGAGGATGATGATAACGGGGGCAGAAAATGACGTGGAGGTATGCCATTAAATGATGCGTACCACTTCACGAAAAGCGGAAAGGCGGCA
>JBIJDE010000054.1:0-16738 GCA_044344305.1 Armatimonadota bacterium | reverse complement strand
CGGTTTTCGGTTTTCGGTTTTCAGTTTTGCCTTGTAAAGGCATTTTAATCAGTAACCCCAGGTGCAAGCCTGGGGAGAAATATAATCTTAAGTTGCGCCTTGTAAAGGTGCGTTTATAAAGTCGCCTTTACAAGGCTCATCTTTGTTATCTATTACTTCCCCAGGCTTTCGCCTGGGGTTACTCATTATGTCGCCACTCCGTGGCTAATAAACTAATGACAGTTTTACACGGTAAAGTTGTGACACTTCAAAAAGTATGTTATTGAAATCCTGACTTTGTTTGTTTGAATTAGATTGCGAACACCCTACCGGGGTCAACGTTATATTAAATATAAAATTTAAAAGCCTACAAAAAAGAAGCGCACTTAAAACTAAAAATTTGACACCCAACCTTTAAATTGATAATATTTATCAATATGACAGTGAATTCACATAAACATGAACACCATGTGAATATCGAAGATGTTTTTCGACAGCATGGGGTGCATTATACCAAGCCGCGCCAGTTAACCTGGCAATATTTCTCCAGCAGTCCGCAAGGACATTCAATTGGCGAGGCGGTGCTGGCGTTAAAACCACTTGGCATCGGCCAAGCGACGGTTTATCGTACTATTGAATTATTTTTACAATTGGGGATGCTTACGAGCGTTCATGATTCAACCGGTGGTTTACTATATTTGGCCGTTTGCCCCGGACATTCACACGCGCTGATTTGCAGTAATTGCCATTGTGTTGTAGAGTTTGACAATTGTGACCTTTCATTATTGGAAAAACTACTGACGGCAAAAACAGGCTTTACAATTCAAAGACATAATCTTGAAATATTCGGGATTTGCCCGGAATGCGACATTAACAATGAGGTGAAGAAATGTTAAACATTATTATGACAGCTTTAAAAGACAGCCTGTTATTAGTACCGTTCTTACTGGTGATATATTTCGTTATTGCCTGGTTGGAATATAAATACAGTAATTCAATCCAAAATAATATTAGAAAGGCAGGTAAAGCGGGGCCATTGCTGGGCGCATTATTCGGATGTATTCCACAGTGCGGCTTTTCGGTGGTAGGCAGTGCGCTATATACCCGTCGCTTTATTACTACCGGTACATTAATTGCCGTATTCATTTCAACATCAGACGAAGCTCTTCCGGTAATCATGGCAAATCCAAGTCGTATCGGATTAATTATGCCACTGTTGCTAACCAAAGTTGTTATAGCGTTAATAGCTGGATACCTTATCGATACTTTTTTCTATAAGAAAATTAAAGTTCATGACACCAAACATTGCAAATGCCACATCGGACCCACCGGCAAACATATTCATATTCATGCTGTTGAAGAAAAGAAAGTACCGGAAATCGTCGCATCTGATAATGATGAGCCTGTGGAAATAGACGCTTGCTGTGGACATCATCTGCCAGCTGTCAACAAAATGCGAACATTGATAATGCACCCATTACGGCATACCGCTCAGGTTTTTATTGTGCTGTTTATTATTTCAATAGTCATAAATTATCTTGTCGGTGAAGAAGGGGCGAACCTTGGCAAGTTTTTATTAAAAGACTCAATATGGCAGCCAATAGTCGCAGCATTCGTAGGTTTAATCCCCAATTGCGGCGCTTCAGTTGCAATTACCGAAATATATCTAAAAGGTGGTATTTCATTCGGTGCTGTAATAGCTGGTTTATCATCCAGTGCCGGTTTGGGACTAATGGTACTGCTAAAAGAAAATCATAATCCAAAAGACACCCTGCGCATACTCGGACTACTACTCGCCTTCAGCATTTCCGCAGGCATAATAATTCAATTTATCGAACCATATATAAATGTATCATGGATTAAGTAAAGATATTTGAAATTAAGATTATTGCTAACAGGGTGAAAATACGTTTTAAAACCCAACAGGACTGACACTATCATGGCTTCTCCACTCAGTGTCAGTCCCTTATATATAATTTTAAATTTTGCATTTTTAATTTTTAATTATCGTAATTCGTAATTCGTAATTCGTAATTTCACTCAACAGGTGCCGGCCCTGTGCTATCTCTTACTACCAGTTTTGATGATACTTTGGTATAGCCGTATTGCTGATTGCCGTCGAGTGCATCTACAACAGCTTGGCTGATAGCCTGCGCCATGCCTTCGGGGTTCATGGATACTGTCGTTAATGGCGGGTGGCATTCCTGCGCCCAAGGGGTGTCGAAACGGCCAACGATTGATACATCTTGCGGTACGTGAATTCCGTGTTGGTGTAATTGAATTAGAGTCTTAAACGCTACTGAATCGTTCTGATCCCAGAATGCTGTAACGCCATCTTCTTTTATTAATTTCACCAATCCGTCAATTACTGATGAATGATAATATGGTATCAGTTCCATGCCAGCCATACGGAATAAATCTTCTGCCTGTTCCAATAATTCACGATACACATTACAGATTTCATAATCGGTATTGCCAGCAACGCAAGCTACTTTCTTATGCCCTAATTCACGCAGGTGATTCATAACCAAACCAGCGGATTGCCAGTGATTGTATAATATATGCCATTCCCCTATCTTTGGTGAAGACGAGAAATGATCAAACATAACCAATACGTGTTTCGGGAATCTATCTAATATATTTAAAAATAAATCCTGATTAGTGAACATGTGACCATCTGACGATAGTACCACTAAAATTTCTGGTGGACGACGTTTTAGCAACAATGAAGAAATCCAGTCACTTGCTGCCACCAGGTCTTTGCTGACCGGGACCATATCAACATCAACATCTGCATTGCGTAATGCGGTACAAACTAACTCCTGCAACATTTGGTTAGTGTGGATATCTCGGGATGCCAGCACACAAACGCGACCACGTGATGGTCGTGCTATCACCATAGTACCATAACGCTTGATACGCTGAACCACACCCTCGCGGGCAAGTTCGGTTAACGCGCGACGCATAGTTTCGGTACTGCAAGAGGCAGTTACTGCAAGATCTTCTACCGAGGGTAGTTGAGATTGAATAGGATATTGTCCTGTTCGTACACCATTGCATATTATAGTTTTAGCCTGTTCAACCAATGTAGCCACATTTGTCTCCTTTAAAATCATGAAGTTAGCTGTTATTAAGTAAATAATATCGTTTATTTTAATAGGTGTCAACAATTATATGTACACTTAATAAAATATCTATAAAAAAGTTCCAGAAAAATAACAAAATGCCCGATATTCACATATCGGGCAACATTTTTGTCATAATATATAATTTTATATTATTTAAGACTTTTAAATCTTCTCATCGCTTCAATAACGTTGTCATTGTTACCAAATGCTGTCAGTCGAAAGAAACCTTCACCATTGGCACCGAATCCCGCACCGGGAGTTCCAACAACATTAGCGTTTGCCAGCAGGTAGTCAAAGAATTCCCATGATGACATACCACCCGGGCATTTCAGCCATATATAAGGAGAGTTTTCTCCACCGCAGAACCATATGTCCATTTCACGTAATGTATCGGCAATCACCTTTGCGTTATTCATATAGTAACTGATGGCATCGCGGGTCTGTTGTTGACCTTCTGGTGTGAATACCGCCTCAGCGCCACGTTGAACTATGTATGGAACGCCATTAAACTTTGTGGTTTGTCTGCGTAGCCACAGCTTATTCAGGCTTACATTATTTCTCATCAATTCTTTTGGCACAACAGTATATCCGCAACGAGTACCGGTAAAACCGGCAGTCTTTGATAATGAAGAGAACTCAATAGCACATTCTTTCGCACCGTCTATCTGATAGATAGACGTAGGCAGATTGGTGTCAGCAATGAATGCCTCATATGCCGCATCGTAAAGGATAATCGCATCATTTTTTATAGCGTAATCAACCCAGCATTTTAATTGTTCGCTGTTGTATACTGCCCCGGTGGGATTATTGGGGGAGCATAAATAAATGATATCAGCTTTTACATCATTATCTGGCATCGGAAGAAATGAATTTTCAACGTTGCCTTTCATAAATTTAATATTCCTGCCAGCCATAATATTAGTGTCTACATAAACCGGATAAACCGGGTCCGGCACTAAAATCGTATTATTCACATCAAAAATATCAAGGATGTTCCCCAGATCGCTTTTTGCGCCATCAGAAATAAATACATCGTTCTCGTCAAAATCTACATTTTTCAGTGAATAATAATTCGCAACCGCATTGCGCAAAAACGCATATCCCTGTTCTTCACCATACCCGCGAAAAGATGCGGCCACACCCATTTCATCTGATGCTTTTTTCATCGCATCAACGACTACTGGTGCCAACGGCAGTGTAACATCACCGATACCCAATCTGATAACATTTTTATCAGGATTAGCGGATTTATACTCGTTGACTTTTCTGGCAATGGTTGAGAAGAGATAACTGTCCTTCAAATTAAGGTAATTTTCGTTAATTTTCATATTTCCCCATAACCGGATATCGCTACCGAGCGGCATCCGCAAAGATAGATTTATTCGCAAAGGTATTATACTATTTTTAAACAGATTTGACACCATTTGGAATAATGGGTGTTTTCACATCGATTAATAGGATTGAAATGATAAAATCATATTACATAACTTTTGTTTCATGCACTTTAAGATATTTAATAAGTTGTTATCCACGTCCATTTTCCCGGTAATATGCAAAGCCTTCTATCAGAGTTTGCATATTTTCCAATGGCACACCCGGCGCGATGGAACTGGAACATCCCAGCACTAAGCCAACCTTTGGCCCATTAGCTACCAACCAATCAATCTCCCGTTTTACATCCGCAGGTTTGCCGTAGGGCAAGGTGCGGGTGACAGAAACTCCGCCGATTATGAATAACGGATTGCCATTACTGTCAGTCATTTTGCAAATCTTTTCATAATCCATTCCATCTTCATATTGAAATCCCTGAAAACCGCCGATACCGCATTCCAGCAGGCGAGGCACCATCTCCATCAGGTTGCCATCGCAATGCCAGATTAGCCTGATTCCGGCATCCAATAACGGTTTTATCGAACGCGCGAAATGCGGGAACCACAATTCATCGAGGGTGGCAACATTAACCAATGTCCCGCGCGAATCCGCCATATCATGGTCAAGACGTACTAATTTTGGCAAACCACCTTCAATAATGGCACAGGCGGCAATACGGTTGTATACTTCGGCGGCATCGGCATTAATTTTAAAACCGCGTTCAATCACTTCCGGGTATAACGCGTAAGCCATGAAATAATTGGCATAACCATACATGCCATACATAAAACCCGGAAAGGTGAAAAATCCGCCATATGGCGCTTTCAGCATATTCATGCCAAAAAGTTGTTGAACTTCCACTTCACCGGCTATTCGTTTTCGCACATCCTCATCCGCGTTTGTTTCAAGATTAATTTTCCACTTTTCCCATTGCGGAAAAATAAATTTCTCCAAGTGTTCAATAGCGGCTTCCGGCGAATCAATAATCATACCGTCACGAATAATCTCTTCCGCACCGGTGGTGGCACCGCGCGGAGTATCCTCATACCCCTGGTCAGTCATGCTTAATGGATTTTCTGGTATCCACTGATCTAATAAACATACACCGGATTTCAACATAAAATCAAGGTAAACCCGTTTCGGTTCTATCGGATAACTCCCCGGTGCATTGCCGGATAAAACTTCCAATTGCGACCACTGCATAGTCTGAAACAGCCAGGTGGGAATACCCTTTGTTGGTTGCATATTTATGGCATCCAATGCTAATTTAGCATTAGTTCCCCACTTACCGTCAAAATCTTTATAAGTTATGTTGTTCATAAACTACCTACCGGAAATATAAGAAAAATCTGATATTTTCTAATCAAACCACCATCTGTAGTCTTTGCTATCATATAAAAAAACACCCAGCATCATATACTGGGTGTGATAAAGGTCAGGCTTTTCCGCCCCCTATCCCATGCTTCCAGTATCAATCTTTACATTTGCCCTTTCTTCCAGTCGGTCGAGTTTTCCGTCGCGAATCCAGGCAATACGATCGCTGATGTTCAACATCTTTACGTCATGGGTGGCGGTGATAATAGTAATATTCAAATCATCTTGCAGTTGTTTCAACAAATTAATAACTTCTTCACCGGTTTTGCTGTCAAGATTACCTGTTGGTTCGTCAGCCAGAATGATGGCGGGTGAATTTGCGAGGGCGCGGGCGATAGCAACGCGCTGCATTTGTCCGCCGGATAGCTGCATTGGCAGGTGATCAATACGATGACCCAAGCCTACCTGAGTCAAAATCTTTGTGGCTTTTTCAATTGCTTCATCTTTTGGGGTATTTTTTAAAATCATCGGCAATGTCACATTTTCCAGGGCGGTCATAACCATAATCAAGTTGTAAGACTGAAAAATATAACCGATAGAGTTGCAGCGAATCCATGCCTGGCGTGCTTCTGGTAATGAAAAAAGGTCTTCTCCCATGAACTCGATATTACCGCTGGTGGGGATATCAAGGGCACCAATCATATTAAAAAAAGTGGATTTTCCAGAACCAGATGGTCCCATGATAGACAGGTACTCACCTTCGAAGATATCCAGCGATACCCCTTTGAGTGCCCATACTTCTTCATCACCCATCATATATTTGCGCTTCACATCGTTGGCGCTGATAATAATCTTGTCTTTTTTCATTTCAACTTTTCCCCGGTTGCAGATGTCGGCACTTTCAGCAAAATCAGCTGCATCTGCATTAGTTTTTTAGTAAAAAGTATCACTGCTTTTTCTATTTCGTCGCGTGATTTATCGAATTTAGAGTTCATTTTATCGATAATCTGTTTTAAATTGGTTTTCCCATCCACCAATGAATAATATGCAGTACCGTATTCGTCCAACTCTAATTTGCGGCTGTAATCGTATCGTAACCAGCGCACCAGATGTTTCAGAAATCCTTCCGGTTCCTGCAATAACCGCAGGTGCATCATGCCATGACTGTCATATTTTATTTCCAGATTATCCGGCTTTAATGGTATTACAGAATATGGATCATTTACAACCGGATATACTTCTTGTTTTTTTGCCATTAGTGTATTTGTCCAACATCGATATCCAACTCATCGGCTGTAACAACCTTGCCGATTAATCCATCTTCGATCCAAACGATACGGTCTGACCGTTTCAGCATTTTCAAGTCATGGGTTGCGGTAACAATCGTCACACCCAGGTCATCCTTTAACCGTGCGAATAACTCGATGATTTCCTCGCCGGTATGCAGGTCAAGGTTAGCGGTTGGTTCGTCTGCCAGAATAATAGCCGGTTCATTTGCCAGGGCGCGGGCAATCGCAAGGCGCTGTTGCTGACCACCGGACATCTCTGATGGTTTATGCAACGCACGTGTTTCCAACCCTACCAGTGCTAAGATTTCCAACGCTTTCTCGCGGGCATCTTCACTGCTGACCCCAGCGAATGACATCGGCAGCATGACGTTTTCCAGACAGGACATCACTTGAATAAGATTGTACGACTGAAATATATAACCGACTTTTCGACAGCGTAGCCAAGCCAATTCATAAGGGTCAAGTTGTGCGATGTCAACCTGGTCAATATATACCTTGCCGGAAGTCGGTTTTGCCAACCCACCAATCATGTTAAAAAAGGTAGTCTTGCCAGAACCGGACGGTCCCATGATAGATATATATTCACCGCGAATGATATCCATAGTCGCCCCGCGCAACGCGTGGGTTTCAGTGTCACCCATTCGGTAAATTTTCTTCACATCAACCGCGCGGATAATATATTCACCCGCAGTGGTGTCTGCCGCTTTATCGAAAAAAGAGTTCATATTTTCATTTGTAATAGCCATGAGTCAGTTCCTTTTAAACGTTGCTTCGCAGTGCCATTGCCGGAATCATGCGGGCGGCAAAATTTGCCGGATATATCGCTGCTAACATTGATAACAACACACCAGTAATTAAAGTACCAAAAGAAGCAATAAGCAATATTGGATAATCCATTGCGCCAAAGACAAGTTTCATACCATACATTGCGCCAAATGCTAACATGGGAACTAATACCCCGAGCAGCACACCGAATATAGAACCTACTAAACCAAGTATTCCACTTTCAAGCAAAAACAGCCTGCGAATAAATACTGAAAGCGCACCCAGGCATTTCATGGTTCCAATTTCTTTAAATCTTTCTGTTACTGACATAAGCAATGCATTGGCGATCCCGATTACAGTAACCAGCATAGATATTGCCACTACCCATATCGCCCGCGCTGAATCTTCTTGTTGTTTTATTTTTGCTTTTTCATCAGCAGCAGCTTGTGCAGTACCCAGATTTAACATCTTAACTTTGCTTATATCACTCGTAATATATTGTCTGTCACTTAAGGTGTCAATAACAATTGATTGCTTCATTCCGGCTGTTAATTCTGCAATTGATGATGTTAATGCTTTATCAGCACCCATTATTAATAACAAATATGAATCTTTACCGATTTCTGCAGGTGTTGAACTATTTAAACCAGGAGCCGTGTAACCAATAACACGTATTTCATCAGGTTGCTTCCCCACCAGCCAGTCAATAAGTTTTGTCTCTGGCACTGATAGTTTGCCCGATGCGACAATACTAATTATTTTACCTTTTGCATTACCCATCTCGCTGCCAACCAGTGTCGACATCAAGTTAGTCTCAGCGCGGATTTTCTGTTCGTTTGATACCGTGCGTTTGATTAACTCGCCAGTAATTACGTTCATCAGGAACGCAATGCCCAGCACCACGCCGGACAATGTCACCAATGCCCGACCCAGTCTAATTTTAATTCCCTGCAGTGTAATCTGCATAACTATTTTCCACGGTAGGTTTACCTGTGTACCGATACGTTCCATAAATATTCTCCCGTCTAAAACGGCGCGGCGGAAATGGCGTTTTTAATTAACAATACCGCCACACCCAGCAACGCAATCAACCCGACACCAGCACCATAGCCGGCGAAAACAACCGGAATCATCTGCAAGAATCTCTTCTCACCAAACTTTTTCTGCAATATAAATTTGCCTATTAATGCACCAGCAAACTCAAATATAAACATGTGGGGCATACCACCGATACCGCGGATAAATCCATAAATCGCCATAACCGGCAATCCGAAAGCGGATAACAATGAGTATGCTATTACTGTGAATGAAAAACTGCTGGCGATTACTTTTGGATGCAATGCCTGATAGAACATAGGTACTGCACCGCCAGTATCCAGTGTTGATGACCATACTAATATCGCGTTTTTCGCCTGTAAGTCCCACATTTTTTGTACAAACGGGAACTGTTCTGACGGAATAGGCATAGCGTGCCAAATGAATGCCCAGAACACAAGACTGAGCAGTAAACTCAATGGAATGATTAAAATGTCAGCTTTAACATAAGACCAGAAATTAGTACCGGTTAATTCGTTAACTCTGAACTGTTGCACACCCGCGCCATAGTTATCAACAGGAATTGGAGCCAGCCAGATATTTACACCCTTCACACCAGAAAGGATATATGCACCCTCACGAATGAATGGTATTTCAACCTGTTGGCCGCAGATACCAATTAATTTTGCGTTAACATAAGATATGAACGGGGTGTATAATAAAGTAAAAAACAATAAGAAAATAATCGGAAATTCCGGTACTAATCGATGACATAAATAAGTTAATGCTAACGAACAGACCGCATAAAGTACCACAGCGATAGCTGGTGAAAAGTCGCCACGACCAGCAGGAACATCCCATATATTCTCTTTCGTAGCGGTAATACTTTTAGATGCAGCACGGGTTGCGCGTATCTCTTTCGTTTTCTTCAATACATCGCGAACAGTCTGGAAAATTGCCACTACCGCGACCGCCGCCGCAACACCGATACCAAAGCTCATCCAGAAGTCAACGGAGTTGGCATAAGTGGTAGAAATAGTGTCCATGCCGGGTGACCATCGATGCAGTATACCCATATTATGTAAAATGGGGTTCATTACAGTCGTTATGATAACTGCGGCAAATGTACCCATAACCGCCCAGAAAGGGATAATCATTCCCAACAGCACCAGACCCAGGTCAATTACAACACCAGTAGGAGTTGCCGGTAAAAAGCCTTGTGTAATGGTAGTTGCATCAAACCATGGCATTGGAATAATTTGAATTGGCTTCGCTAAAAACGCGCCGGATATCATCGGTACACCGATTTGTACGGCAGCAAATGCCAAACCTACTATCGCACCGATAGAAAATGCTTTCCATTTCCAGGTGGCTTTTTTCTCATGAGATTCTGACATTGCCATTGCACCCTGCGCGCTGATCGGTGCAAATGGAAACGGCAATTTTTCAATATCTGATGTTACTCTAAACAGGAAATAGCTTAATGTATATCCGCTGATTTTACTAATAATTGTCATAAGAACGATGATCGAAATAGGTATCAACCAGTCAGAATGAAGCAGATTGCGCTGCAATAATGCATCACTTCCGGGGGGTGGAGCCCACCATGACGGGAATTGACCGACTAAACCAGCATTGCGGACAGCGTCAGAATTAATAAAATACTGGCGGAAAATAAGTTGCCCAATAGGACCACCGGTAGCCATTGCACCAGCAACATAAAGTAGAATTACCAGTTCCTGGGTGTCCAGTGTTTTCAAAGCACGGCGGGTAATTTCCGAGAAGATAATTACCGTTACCCATGACGCATTAATAGCACCACCGGTAATAAGGCTCAGGAAGATAGATGCCGGCATCATCAGCAAGCCACAGAATATTGCACCTGCAACGGCTGTCCAGGTGAAACCATTTTTATATTCTTTAGCTGGTTCCATTAAAGACCGATAAAGTTCTAATTCATTATCAGATGAGCGAACACCCTCGGTTTCCGCCACTTTATCGTCTACATCTTCTACATTTTTTTTGATATCAACCATTTATATACTCCGGCATTTACCAGGTCGGTCAGATTTTTTATTCGTTATTTTCTTTTGCTAAAAGCATTTCTTTTGCTTCTGCAAACATTTCGCTGCGTTCAACATCGCTTACCGCGCGCCAGCTAAGGAACTGTTTGCGCAATGAACCGAGGAATGGCATTACCGCCCGCAGCCAGCCTGACATGGTACCACTTAAACGTTCAATGGTGGCATAAGCGATATATTCTTTTGTTTCCGGGTCGGTTGGCAGCGTAATAGTAAGTCGCTGAGACACACCCTGGTCATAAGGTTTCAACCATACAGTCGTCTCAATCCGCGGAACCAGCCCTACCCCGCCTTCCTCAAGTTCTTCTTCAATAAATGATATCTGTGGCGGTGAACAATGGAAAGAACCAGATGAACCCTCGCCATTGGCATCTAACCAGCGATAGAAATAGCTCATTACTGCAACCCGGTCATGTGCGGTGAAGGTGAACGGCAATGTTATCTTCATCATGTCGCCTTCGGCCTGCGGTATTGCCCAATTCATTTCGTCAGAAGGCAATGCCATACGAGCAGCGGCACGAGCGGGAATAATAGTAGAGAACAATACCGAAGCGACCAGAATAACAGATGCCCAGATAGTTTCAATTGAACTATAATCCATATTCAAACCGGTAGTTAATCCCAACGTTGTGAGCAGACTACCGACAATTTGACTTAACAGATACCCCGCCAAAGCCCCGATTACCGCATATACACATGCCTCTGCCATAAACATAAAGAAGATATGGTTTGGCGCGATACCGACGGCGTTATATACATATATTTCATCCTGCCGCTCATAAACAGAACCCCGCATAGTATTAAATACTGTCAACGCGGCCAGTAATAACGGTATTATTAATGCGATAATACCCTCGTTGCGGCGACCACGGGTACGCTGACCTGAATATGCATAACCATCAATGGCGTAGTACCCGGGAACCCCTACCCGTTCTAAATATTGTGCGACAACTCCACGTTGTTCACTGTTGGATATCCCCAGATGTTCTAAACCACCTGGAATTAATGTATAAGGATCAGATGGTAAACCAATAGAGCAGGATATCATAATTTCTTCTTCTTTTCCAGAATCAAGAATCGGTGCTTTATTAGTAAGAATTACCAAAGAACCCGGTAAACGTGCAATATTAAAAGGAAGTACAAACTTATCGCCAACAGATGACCGTCCCAAAGTTTGTATGCTATTCAGGTCATACGGCATAATAGATTGTCCGTCTAACCCGGCATGCTTACTTAAAGCGATACTATCGAAAATACCTAATACTTCATAATCTTCGTTACGGATAGTGACTATCGGTTTTTTACCACTATTAACATCATCTACACTGATTTCCAATTTTTTAGCTACTTCTTCTGGTAGCATGACATAATTAACCATTTTATAACCGGAACTTAACGCTGCGGCCTTTTCTTCTGATGTCACCGGCGGACGTGGGAACCAGGTGTTTTTTGTAATTAAATACTGATCAATATGTGAAAATTGAGGTTCATTCCATGATAATACCACTGCTGCATTAACATCTGTACGCTTGGCATTATTTCTGCCAACTCCTTTGCAGTCAAGTGTGATTAAGGCATTTTTTAATTCCTGCGGATTAAGTTTGCTGACTACCCATGATTGTACAGCAATTGGATAATCGAGACCATACAACTGGCGCAGGTTAGAAACCTCATTTCCCGTCAACGGCACAAAGTTAACATCGCGTCTAAATATACCGTTAGATGGAGCGCGGCCAATTATGGTTTCGTCTTCAATAACATCGGATGATACGGAAGTAAAACAGATCATAACGAAAGTTATCAGAACCAGTGTGCCACAGGTTAAACCGGTACGTACCTTGCGTCGACGCATATTGTTTAACCCGAGCATGAATGCGGTTCCTATTACACCAGCGCGGTTAATATCCGCGCCTTCCACATTACCTTCTCGCTTGCGTAAATCTTTTATAGTCTGCTGGAACTTGCCACCCACCATGCCTATAACCAATACAGCCAATAGTGAAATCAGGAAACCTAACAGAATCATCATTGGCGAAGCAACCATGCGGAATGCCGGATGGAACGCCTGCAGCAACAGGAATGATAATGTGAAGATAACCGCACTCGCCAACAATTGCTTGCGAATATCAGTAAATCCAAATGCTAACTTCTCAAAGAAAAATGCGAAAGGAATCAGCAAGCCAAGATACCATAGGATGCCAAGAATTGCACTGGCAATCTTCATACGAATAACCGGGTGGTTATTCGTCGCATCAGCCAATGCTCTGCCGGCGTCATTCACTGCCAATACCGTTTGACCTTCTAATCGTTCTTTCCGTGCGCGTTTCAGAGATTCTATGGCGCGAACATGCGATTCTTTCATCTGCTTGTCAGCCATGTGGTATTTATCCTGAATACGCAGACGTTTCGCATTGGTACGCAGCATGGAAGCCGCGGCATCGAAATATGAAAATGTAAGATTAGGAGTATCGGCAGCCAGGTAACCATTACCAAACAATTCCTGCTCTTTTTCGGGAATATCTGTAGAATTAATATTCAAATCATCATCAGGATTAACATTCAACATAAAAGCGCGATATGTTTGAACTTCCGGGTTTTCCATACTGCCATCTTTTAAAGCAATAGCATAGCTGAAGTCTGGTGGCAGAAACGCGCTGAATGCTGGTGAATCGCCAGCCGATATAATGTTGCACTTTTCAGGTGCTTGCAAAGAGCCAATACGAACAAAGTCAAATCCTGCGTATGAGTTCAGCGTTTTCGGGTTTCCTTTCTGGAAACATGAACTTTGCGAAGCGCGGAATAATGCAATATTTACAGGTTTGTCTATGCCGCGTATTAATGTATTTGGTATTACCTTTTCATTTTGGAATACAGTAGCAGCGGCGGTTGAATCCGCATAGAAAAGCAAATTCCCGGAATCATCAAACCGAGTAGCGAGGAACTTTGCTGTTGGTGCAAACCAAGTAAGAAAATCAAATACCTGTGGACGATTGTATTCGCCATACGGATTTGTCAATAAAGTTGGAAATACGCGAATTCCACGAGTACTGCCGGTTCCAGATCTAGATAAATCCGGCCATACCAGGTGAACGACTGTATTTCTACCCATTGGATGACTTGGAACCTGTGAACTGGCATCCGCATTGGTATATACCGAACCACTGATAGATATTGTCTGCAATTCATCAATGGGTCGGTGTAACGTTTTAAATGCAATATTGCCACAGGCTATTGTTAATAATCCCTTACCGATAGGGGCAATCTGCTCACCCACAACAGCAGTCGGAATACCGGTAATATTGTCATCCGGTGTCCCAAACTTATTGGGGAAGAATAATTTATTTGCAATAGAAAATGCAAGACGATTATTATTAAACCATAACACCGATGGAAATACCGTTGATGCTGTATTATGAATACTTGGGTCGTTGATTCCGCCAGAAACATCCTGTGAACTCCAGCAGGTTACGCCCATCGCTGACGCAGCTTTTTCTCTTATTACCCGGCTAATCGAACCTACCTGCGGTTCCACGATTGTGCCTACATTTCCCCGTCCTAAGAATACCACCAGATCCTTAACAGCTTTCTCGCCGCCAGAATACAGTTCCAGGTTAATTGTCAAAGTATTGTTGTATGGCTTAAATAATTGTTTAACCGCAGCCATACTGGTTAATTTTACAGTTTCCTGTTCTTCATAATACTTTGCGTCATTAAAGAACTTTTCGGCCTGTTTCAGATATCCCCACTTTGTAAACTCTTCTCCCAACTGCTCTGCTGACTGCCAGAATGGTACTGAAATAGCGTTACTGGTTTGACTTTCTTCTTTTTTCGCGGTCAAGAAAGTACTATATAAAGGATGTTTATTCGCCGGGTCGGCGCGTTCAGCATCTGTAGACGGTTTAAAACCTAAGCGATAAATTAATCTTCCAGCGCGTATCCACGCTAAATTAGCCTGCAATGTTGCTTCCTGACGTTCCAGACAAACCTCACCGGCGGCAATGGCAAAACCATGTTCAACCCATTTTTTATATTCCGGGTCAACATTTTTCCACTCGTCATTAAAAGACGCATTCCATTTGTCAGCACCTTTCAATAATGCCAGCGCCTGATTTGCATATTCCAGTTGTCTTTTCGATTTAGCCAATTGTTCAGCTATGGATTGACCTTCTCGTGGTTTATTTCTAAGTTCGTCAATTGCTTCCAGTAATTTTTCAGTTCCTTCCATTGTCTGGGTACGTGCCGCCTCTGCGACAAATATGACGTCTCTGGTTAAATATTGCTTGTATTGAGACAACGATCGGGCTATTTCAAGCATTGCCGCAACTGATAATGCTTCTTCACCGCCAGGTGCATAATCTGGGATACGGGATGAACTATCGTAATGAGCAGTAATTACCAATGCTTCCTGGGCAGCATTGGGAGCACGGAGTACTCCTAAAATATTGCTGGCCATCTTATTTTGCCAAGTTACTTTACTGCGCAGAGTTAACTGTTGATTAGCAAATTTGCTGATAGGTCCACGTACATAAAAACGCGGGAACGACACATCATGCGGGGTTACGAAATTTGCCCAATTCTTCGGGTCATCAACGCTTAATGGTAATTCTGCCGGGTCATCCTGTATTAATATCGCTTTCACACCCATACTTGCCATAATTGGCCACTGACAGTCAAAACCATTATTAAGGATGATATTTCCTTCAATTGTTTTTCCCGTTAAGTCAGATGGCTGCGATGATTCGGTGGGAATTAATTTCCCGGATACACCTTCCGCCGGTAATGATGCTGTCAATACACCTGATGGTTCAAAAGGATAGACAGCGATACCGGGCAGCGGTTTACCATTTGCGCCTAATATTTCACAATATTCAGTTACCGGCACAGTTACCGGGAAAGTTTCGTCAATAACTTCCAGCCCTGTAGTGGTAAATGTATTGCGAATCTCATCAGCAGTTCGATAAAATCCTGCAGTTCCGGTATAGCGTCCCTGAACTCGTTCATCTGGTCTAATGCTGGCTTTTACTATCTTTGCCAACTGTTCTTTTAATCCGGCTTCAGACAATATCTTCTTTGCGTCAATATCAGCTTCAGAATATTTCTGTGTGAACTGCAGTGCTGGTTTTGATTCTTCCGGCTCTGCGAAATGAACGAACAGGTAGAGTAGAGCAATACCCAACAAAATGAATACTAACGCTACAAACCACTGATTGATTGATATTTTTTTCATATTATTCATCATGGCCATAATGCATACACCGAAGTAATCCCTTGTGCCCGCAGGACGAAGCCGACAACTTCAAATACAATAATTGACGATATACACGCAAGGAACATTCCCACCGCAAATGGCGTCAAGCCCTTGCGAATAGAATGAACACCGCCAATCTTTAAAACAATTACCCTGACCAGCCAGGCTATAAGGATGCTGAACCACATGGTTCGTCCAAAGAAGGTTGTTGCAAGCACATACCCGATAGGGTGCAGAGGGAACCATACAAATAGTCCTCTGCAAAGCGCTAAAATCAAAGTTACAACAATCCCAATAACCAAACCTTTCGCATCAATATTGAGCGGAGATTTGAATATATTTAATGGTGCATTTTCTGGTGCAGGAGTATATACCTTGTTTGCCGCTATAGCAGTAGAATAACTGCGATCAGCGGACAACTCGCCAGTGCGATAACCGTTGAAATACCAGTTTTGTGAATAAGGCCAGGCATATTTCATATTGTCGCCACCGATTCCGTAAGCCCATGACAACAGGGTGAAACCACCA
>JBIJDE010000053.1:0-16772 GCA_044344305.1 Armatimonadota bacterium | reverse complement strand
GTTGATTGCACCGGTTTGCAGGGATTGCCCGATTGCATTGCGTCGTCGGCAGGCAGTTCAGTGGCACCGTTTCATGTTACTCAGTCGGATTTGTATATACTGCACGAAGGGATGATTAGCGAACACCTTTCGCGCAATGAAGTGATGGTAACCGGCAAAGATGTGGCGTCAAGCGATACGCTGTATGGACAGCGAAAAAACTTCATGCCGTTGGGATACCTGTCGCAAATATTTATCTTGGATGGTCAGGAAATAAGCGGCGAAGATATTTTAACAGTTGGCAAACGTTGGACGCGTGAGTGGAATTTAAAACAGGCAATTCTGACAAGTTCCTTCATTATCGATAAGCGAGTGGAAGTTGAAACCGAAATATTCATGCCCCATGGTGGTGAAAGTATCTATCTGAAACTTACCCGCAAAGCGGCAAAGGGTGAAGGCGATTTCAAATGGCAGATACAACTAAAATTGGAAACACGCGGTGGTATGCCAATATTTGACCAGGGTGGCGCGATAAAAGCGGGAGAGAATACGCTACTTGCCAATATTGATAAAGATTCGTCATACCTGCCCAATGAACCATACTCTGTAATTTATGGTGCGGGTGCTGATGGTGCAAATGTTGAAGTCACGCAAGCGGGTTGGACTATCAGCATGACTGGGCCGACAGCGATTGAACAAACAGCATATTTGAGGTTGGATTTTCAACGTCTTGCCGGGGTAGAACGCGATGACGCCGTGAAACGTCAGCAGGAACTCGAAAAAACGCTGTCGACATTCAGCGCATCTGAATATCAAGTAACGCGCAAATCTCATATCGCACAATATTCAAATTTTTGGAGCCAAACCGCTGATATCGAGGTGGATTCCGTTGACGTGCTGGAAATTACTCGGCGATACATGTTGCACATGTCGGAATACCTGTTGCATTGCGGCAGCGATTTCGCTTGCGGCGGGTCGCCGCAATTCGCTTTTTATCACCAGAATGGTTGGGGAGCCAGCAATTTTCATGATCAGCATTATGTGGTAGACGGCATTGCCCGTGCCAATATGTGGGACGCGGCGGAGAGCCATGCCCATTGGCTACGCCGGGTGATGCGCGAGACAGGACGGGCATTTCCGTGGATGATGAATTACGATGGAACTATCACCGCGCCGCCAGAGGTGGACCGTGCACCGATGTCGGACGCCGGACGCGCTTTGTTGGCGATGCGGCTATATGAACTGGCGGGAACGGGAAAAGAAAGATTGTTGCGTGATACTGTATATCCAATTCTGCACCGAGTTGCGGAGATGGCGGTCTCTGACTGGTTTTATGAGCAAGAAGGCCGTATGATTTTTCGTGGCGTCGAGTTGGATGTAATGGGTGACAACCCAATCGAACATGACGCGTCCACTGTGCTGGCGTTTCTCACTGTTATTCGCAAAGCGATAGCATACAGTGAGAAATTAGGAGTTGACGCAGATTGCCGTCCGCGCTGGCAAAAGGTAATCGATCACACTAACATAAATGTGGTGAATGGCCGTTACGAAGGTCATCGTGACGCACCGATTGATGCCATGGCAAACTGTTGGTTGTGCCATAGTTACTACATTTCAGAATGCCAGCGTTTTATGAATGATGATATATATGCTGCAACCGTGGATTACAGCCATCGTCAGGTTAGTTGTAATATTCCGTGGATAGGCTATGCAGTGGCCAGCAGCGAAATGCGTCTGGGACGACCAGACCGCGCCGAACAATATTTCGTTGATCACCTGGAAAACCGACTACATGGCCCCGGGTATTACGAGGAGTGTTATCCCCTTTGGATGGCGGCAGTGCCTCCGTTTGAAAGTGCCCACGGCTCACATCTGACCGCTGCATGTGAACAGATAATCCTCACCGACTTCTGGGAACCACGCATATATATCGGCAAAGGGATGCCATCAAAATTCCGCACGTCGAGAGTACGGTTCAGCAACCTGCGCGCTCGCGACGGCATATTAATCAGTGGTATCTCCGAACCACGACGCCTTGTTGTCACATTGCGTAATACAGGAGATATGGTAGTTACCGAAGAAATTGTCCTTTCCATTCCATGTCAGGTAGGAGTAACTTTCAAAGTGCTCCGAGATGGCGCAGAAACTACCCACGATTTTCATGGCGAATCTGTCAGCGTTAAGGTAACGCTGGGATCGGGTGAAGAGTGTGAGATGGTGGTGGAAGGATAAAGGCAAAGTGACAGGTTATTGTAAAACCTATTTATTAAATTTTGGTTTCAGGTTTGTGGTAGGCGAAAACCACCCCGACCTTCGGCCACCCCTCCTTGTCAAGGAGGGGAATTTAATATGAAGGTTTTTGTTATTAAAGCAATCATAATATTACCAGATTATCATAACTCCCCTCCTTGGCAAGGAGGGGGTAGGGGGTGGTTTGGTTGATTATATCATTATTATGTTTTTCAAGTGCCTATTCTACTTCACATTCTTATTAATCAACGCGATTGCAGCCTTCGCTGCGTCCTTGGCATATCTATGGTCGGTTGCTGCCATGGTATTTAACGCGGGCAGTCCGGCGTGGTCTCCCAATGCACCCAGTGCCAGGGCGGCTTTGATTCGTACGCGCATATTTTTGTCGGTGGTTTGTTTCGCCAGAAAAGGTACTGCGGCGCGGTCGCCATTTATCCCCAGACTCCAGGCGTAAGTAAGGCGTACTGTGACGCTGAAACTTTCACCGAATCGCGTGTTAAAATCATCATTTACCGGCAGTTTATGTTGTTCTGCCAATGCGACCAGACTGTAGGTAATCAAATCCGGGTCAAACAGGTATCCATCTGGTGCCGGGGTACGCAACCCGGTGATTATCTTATCAACACCGGTGGCTAATTCTGGACGTTTTGTTAATATAAACAACCCTGTTTTACGAAGAACGCAGTGCGGACTTGCCATTGCAGCATCGGCAATCTGTGCGGCGGCAGGGTCATCAATTATATCAATTACCATTCCCGCAGCTTCTTCAGCGTTGTCGGCTTTCGCATCTTTAATTGCTTTCAATACAGTAGTTGCTGGTATAGGCCGGGATTTTGCAAACTTTTTCGGGGTCACTTTGTTTATTAGTGAAGTCGCTGCTACTTCTGTTAGAAATTCTGAAGTGGTGAAATGGTTGCCCGGGTTCAGCAGATAACCGATATATTTCATAGGTCCGTGGTGGCTGTCGATACCGGGGGTGTCGGAATCACTTACCGATAAATCAAAACCGATAGACGTCATTTCAGGATGTTCTTTCCAATACGGTATCGATGACTTGGGTATTTTTATCTCCATGTCATATCCCCATGGACGTAATCGACTGGCCATTTGCAAACCAGCTATTGGTTTATCTGTCCATACTGCTTTTGCATCAGTCGCGCGTGTCAGCGACATGTGATGTGGCAAGAACATGAATTGTACACAATTCTCATTGCGTGTTTTTGCATATCTATTAGCCGGTGGGTTAGCATCGATAAATAGTTCCAGGTCGTCGCCTTCCCAGAAATTAGCGGCAGCATCATTAAAAATCAACTGGTCACGAACATGTGCCAGTACATAAAAATTATCTTTGTCGTTTGCCAAATACGCATCAAACGACATATCATCCGGCCCGGCGTAGTCGCCCTGATCCGGGTTGAAAAACATCAAAGACTTTGATAAATCCGGTACTAATCGGGCGTCAGTGAAAGCCTTGCCCATGCTTTCCCACTCACTATCATAACCGTCAATATAAAACGACCCGTTGGCGACTGTCAGCATCTTTACAGTTCGTCGTTCTGCTGACATTGCCAATAGGCATAGTCCCAATAGGGAAATTAGCATCATTGTACGTATTTTCATAATTACTCCTCGCGCAATATTCACTGTCGATAAGCATGATACTATCCTGCCACGGTAGTGTCAATTATATATTTTTGATAATTATTAAAATGTCAGATAATCAAATACTGAATAGAATATGTTTTTGATGACAACTACTCTTAGATTTTTATTAAATGAGATTTTTATTTAAATGAATAATTTAATTAATCTTTTATAATAAAATGCCAAAATAGTTGATATTTGCCATTAAAAGATGATATAATATATAGTAGATTTTTAAAGTTAACACTTTTGTGTTACTAAGGAATCAATATTTTGGAGGTAGAAAAATGTTAAAACAAAGTAAGCGCCGCGGCTTTACGCTTATCGAATTATTGGTAGTAATTGCGATTATTGCCATTTTAGCCGCCATTCTTTTCCCGGTATTTGCCCGGGCACGTGAAAAGGCACGACAGACAACCTGTACCAGTAATCAACGGCAAATTGCCGCATCTGTACAAATGTATTGTCAGGACCATGATGAGACAATGCCTAATACCGATTCAGTATGGTCAGATATCAAAACAGATCCCGGTGTTTTAGTTTGTCCGACAAAAGGAAAAAGCACGCCGAATGGGTATGGCTACAATACTGGTCTGGCTGGCGTTGGTATTGGCACATTTACATCACCAGATTCAATATTTGTAACAGCTGACAGTAATGACAGTGCGAAAACCTTGTTAAAATTTGGAGATGATGTTGACATGCGCCATTCTGGTAAAGCTGTTGCATCATATCTTGATGGTCATGTGAATGCCGTAGCAACAACACCTTGGGTCTTTTTTACTCCTCAGAATGATTTATTAGATGGTTTAAGTAAGGGTATCGCTATCCCTGCTCAAGGACATTGTAACCAGAAAGACGGTACAGCTCCTGAAAGAGCACCTGGTATTGGATATGCTTCTGTACTTAGTGGGGCAAACGGCTGGGCACGAACTGCAACTACACGGGTGACTGAATACTCCGGAAGCATGTCAGTCGATATCATGGGAAACATCGGTTCTGATTGGTGGGGATTAAACCGCTGGTACACTCAGTGTTATTATAATACTAAAGGTGGAGTGAATGGTTCATCTCCATGTGTATACAGTTACCTTTCCTGTTTTGCCACCTCGACAGTAGACCGTGATATTTCTACCATGGGTACTGCAGGGTCATACTGGGTGCTGAATGGTGATGTTCGCATGAAAAATATGTATATGACCGGAACCACACATACCGGGTTAATGTATATGGCAGTGTTCAGTGGTGCTACAGAAATTTTGCGAATGACTCTGAATGATACATCATGGTGGGGCAGCGCAGCTGAAACACCACCGTACAAAACCTCTGCCTACCTGCAATTAGGAGCAACAAAAGTTGTTGAAGGTCGAACTGATACTAACAATTTGGGACAAACTTTCCAACCATTCATGCTAAAGGTTGTAAACGGGACAGCTACATTGAAATATGGTAGCTATACATCAACAACTGCTGTTTCCAATTGGACTACACCTACAAAAATACGCTTATTTGTTCAAGACAATGACTCGCCGGGTATGGAAATTGGATTTGCAAATATGCGGTATGAAGCTCGATAATTAATATTATGTAGAACTTTTGCTAAAATAATAAATGGGGAACAGTTTTTACTGTTCCCCATTTATTATTAACTCTTGACGAACAGTACACAGTGAGTACAATTATCACCATGGAGATAGGTTTGACTAAAAAATGTGACAATCTTTTTAAAGGATACTAAAATGAGCAATTCTGAATTGCAGGCAATACAAGGCAAGCATGTAAATAACTTAAATCGATTATATGCCGGTGAAAAACTACTGACAGCTTTTTCCATCGTGGGTACTTATGCAGGATATTATGGCGATTGTGATGATGATATGCTGGCTGGCTGGTGTGCGGCAGATTTGCCGGGAGTTATCGACGGCGTATTGCGTGATGGTATTGATCCGGTATCTTTTCACCCGCTGGTGATAGAGTTTAATCCTCTTGGTGTGCACTATATCGACGCTTTATTTGGAACGCAGGTTTACCGCAGTGATGGACAGATTTGGAGTGAGTTGTTGCCGGGTGGACTGGCAGATTTGCAGCCTATTGATATCAATGATGCTCAGATAGTACAGTGGACATTGAAATCAATCAAAAAATTGCTGAAAGAAGTGCCGGAGCAGATACACATAACATGTCCCATCTTTTCATCACCGCTGAACGTGGCGATAAACCTGTTTGGCGAGGGTGCCTTGATGGATTTATTGGACCCAGAACCAGATGTGCTACGTGGTTTAAATATCATTACTGATACCATCAGTGAACTGCACAAAATGATCATGAACAGTTTCCCCGGCGGCAGAGTGCGTTTTTATTGCTCATCCAATCGTTATGCCTCGGATGGCATCGGCCATATTTGCGGGTGCAGCACACAATTGCTGGGTCAGGAAACTTACCGCAGTTATTTTGCTCCGCTGGATTCCCGGGTACTATCCACTTACCCTCATGGCGGCACCATCCATCTTTGCGGGCATCATGCCCAGCATATCCCCACCTGGCGAGACATGCCGGCGTTGCGGGCAGTACAATTGAATGATGCCGCAGCAGATGAGTTTCCTCTATATTTTAATGGTTTACGCACAGACCAGATAATATACCTTTGTCCGACAGAAGAGATGACCATAGAAAGAATATTGAAAATCAGTGATGGTCAGCGGGTGGTAATTCAGGTGCAGATGTAGAGTTCTGGAAGTAATCGAGCCGGACTTGCGTCCCTTTCCATACGGTGACTGCATATTAATAATCTATTTCATTAAATATGAAAAAAATTATGTAATTCACTTATCTTTACCCGTAAAACTTCCACTGCCTCTTTTTGTCTTGATACGATTACATATAAATATCCATCATGAATCATGGTGTGCGGGTATCCGTAATCGCCGCCTTTGTGCATTCCCGGGTATTTCATATCGTATTTTTCATCAGCAATTATGGCATGGTAATTGAATATTACACCATCGTTGGATAGCGATAGTATCAGCGGGTTTCGTTGCCAGCGCGGTTGCGGGTCGGGACAGCCAACGTAGTAGAACCTGCCATCCGGTAACCTGCCAAAATGGAATTTCGTGGCATTATCGGTGAAATCGGTGGATACCGGAGTTGACCAAGTTGCCCCATCATCGCTGCTCTCAGTAACCCACAGGTAATTTTCGTTACTACGCAGCAGCATGTGAATTATATTATCATCGGTCTGGTAAAACGAACCTTCACAAAGTCCAACTGGCCATTTCATTTTATCACGCACTTTCCAGAATGATTCCGAATCATCAATGATGTCATCAGCCATATCTGAAGGATAAATGCCGGTCATTTTCCAGTCAGTCAGACCAGTAGAGTCGTCGGTATACGGAAAACTGATGTTACCGGATATTATCAGTCTACCTGACGCGGTGGGTTGCGGACCATGATTTGGCACTATGGCAATGTCCATGCCAATCAAGCTGCTCCAATTGTCGCCATCGCTGGTGAAACAGGCAGAAAGTTTTGTATTTATATGACCATTGTCTGCTGGCAGTCGCTGCCCATTCACTATAACTTCTGTTTTATATTCGTACTGACCAATGTATGCGATTAATTTTTCGTTATATTGATGAAATCCAGCAGCGGTATATACAATAACAGGTTGTGATTCCACCAGTGGTATCGGCGATGACCAGCAAATGAAATCATCACTGCTTGATATCAAAACCCGCTGTCCAATGTCATCTTCATTAATCATTCCATTCGACCAGATAGCATAAAAACGACCATTAAAAAAAGTTATATGTGGATGATGCGAATAACACCACTCACCTTCAGGCTGGTACAACCATACCCGCTCCACCGGAATTTTGGAGTAAATTGCTTTCTTATCATATAAATTTGTTATTTTTGAAGACATTTTTAACCTTATCTATCAAGATTTTCGTGATTAAAATTAAAAAACCTTTTTATAGAAATTCCTATGAATAAAATATTAAAATATTAATAAAACATCTATACATGGTGATTATATTAAAGTATAATCACCATGTATTTAGCTTGAATTATTCAAGTAAAAGAAGGAGTTAATATGTATTCAACGCCAACACCTACACCAACCCCGCCGCCATCAGGCTTTTTTAGCGAGTATAAGAGAGATATCGGCCTGGTAATCGTCTATACCATCATCACCTGTGGAATCTATGATTTATTTCTACAGTATAATGAAATGATGGCATGTAACAGACTGGTAGGACGAGAAGAATTTAATTTTGGCAAATTTTTCCTCTTTTCAATTATCACCTGCGGTGTTTACACTATTTATTACCAATATTGCATGGGAACTGTAATCCTGGAAATTCAGCGCAAGCAAGGTAAAGTTACATTTGAAAATTTACCATTGGTCAGCCTTCTCGGTTCTATTTTCGGTGGCAGTTTTATCATAGATTTAATTCACCAAAATGAAATAAATAAATTGTGTGAATAATATCAAGATAGAAATCTCGAAATTCTTACAAAAAAGCCACTTAATGCGGGTTGGAATAATCCTGCTGTTAAGTGGCATTTGTTTGTCCGGGATATCTTATTATATTTATCATATCGATACCGTCGCCATGATGGGGAAAGTTGTTTTATGCCCATTCAGATTGATAACAAAATTGCCATGTCCCGGATGCGGCATGAGTCGGGCATTTTTATCAATTGGCCAACTAAAGTTTCAACAAGCGGTAAATTACAATATATTTTCTCCATTATTATTTCTGCTGATGATCAGCTATTTAATTCCAAATATATATAATTCAGTAATTAGGATTATGCTTAAATATCGCCTGCAATGGGCATTGCTGGTGATTATATTAATTAATTGGGGATATCGATTGATTATATTACATGGTTAATTTATTCGATTTTTTAATCGGTCGGATCAGTCGGATTGGACGGATGTTAAATTAGAAGTAGCCCCAAAAGCGAAACTCTTTTCCCGTAAAAAATAAGCCCACTAAAAATAGTGGGCTTAAACAAGGAAAAAATATAATCACTCGAATAGACTTCTATTCATTTTACTTCAAATCAAAACACCCGAGTGCAACTTTGTTTCTTACGTATAACTTACCGTTGGCGACTATTGGGGCTGCCCACATTTCTCCATTACCCAACGGGCTGAATCTGCCCAGTTCTTTGTATGTTGTGCCATTGGCGTCTACCATTACCACGTCGCCAGTGTTACCGACTGCGCATATCAGGGTGTTTTCTATCGCCATCAAACCACCTTTTTCAAATCCGTCTTTGCTCCATAGGGTTTTGCCGGTGGCAGGGTCGAGACAGATAAGCTTGCCCGGGTCGGTATTTCCAAATATGAAACCTTTGTAGAAAACTGGTGATGAGAAGTGTGCCTGCATTGATTTGTTTTCCCATATTGCTTTGGCACTACTTCCGTTTACCTCTACCATGGCGCAACCATGGCCGTAACCGCTGGTGATGAATATGCGGTTATTGCTGATTATCAGCGGAGAAGCAGCGTTGACATCGCAACCGGTTTTCCAGGAGAACTTCCAGATTAATTTCCCATCAGATGTTGATATTCCCAGTAAAGCATCACCGGCGAATACTATATATTGACTGACCCCGTTGATAGTCGCTGGCACAGCAGTTGAATAACCTGTTAAATATGTTGTATTAGTCCGCCATAATAACTTTGCATTTGATTTATCCAACGCGATGGTATGACTGTTTGACGCTCCTGGAGAAACGATGATTTTGTTGCCATCAATACATGGAGAAAATGAATATTCCCAACCCGGTATCTTGCCTTTATATATTGATATTAAGTCTGTCCACCAGTTCAATTTCCCGGTTGTTATTTTTACGGAAAAAAGCTTTCCCATTTTGCTGAGCGCATATACATTAGTCCCGTCAACGGATGGGGTAGCGCGGGTAAATCCATAATTATCGCGACTGCCATCATTAAATGCATACGCCCATGCTTGTTTTCCGGTCGTCGCATTCATCGCGCGAATGATGTCATTTTGGTCTTTATGGTCCATAATGTATAATACATTATTCGCCACCGCCGGACCGCCGTAACCATTATCAGTCATAGGCATTTTCCACAGTAATTTTGGCTTTTTCGTGTTCCACTGTTTATTTATTCCAGTCTCAGTTGATATTCCTGTGTGGTCTGGTCCACGAAATTGCGGCCAATCCGCAGCAAATACTGCCAACGTAAAGATCAACAGCATGAATACTGCAACAATATTTTTCAACATGGGTTGCCTCCGGGGTTTTTGATAGATATATTGTAGCATATTTTACCGATTTTACATGAGGTTAAACATTAAGAATAGCATGTGATTTTATTGAATTTAATTATTACCACGAAAAACACGAAAGGCACGAAAAAATGTTGTAATTTTCACTTATCGTCTTTCGCAACACCCCAACCCCTCACCGAGTGGAGAGGAACTTTTTTATAGAAGATAGAGTTCTCTAATTATTTTTCGTGGCTTTCGTGTATTTCGTGGTTAAATATATAAAAATCTGCTAACTTTATTTTCACTTCCTCTGGCGGTATACTTTCGCTTGTGGTAAAATATTTAAACAAAAAGCATGAGCAATTTATCTTTAGATTTACCGAATAATGAACAGAATGATACGCTTGATTGCATTGAAGGCACGCTGGAAACGGTGACTTTTCACAATGAGGAGAGCGGTTTTACTATCTGTCGCGTACGTACCGAAGGTTCTATCCCTATCACCGTCCTCTGCACTTTCTTATCCCCACCTATTGGCGAGTTTATCCAGTTCTGGGGCCGATGGGATACCCACAAACAATACGGCAAACAGTTCCGCGCGGAACGATATATGATACAGAAACCTGCCACCCCGCAAGCGATTGAGCGCTATCTCGCCAGTGGGGTTATTAAAGGCGTCGGTGCAAAAATGGCAAAGATACTGGTACGGGCATTCGGCGAGGAAACTATTGATATTCTGGATAAAAGTCCTGCCCGTTTGATGGAAGTACCGGGTATTGGCAAGAAAAAACTGGAACAGATTATCAAAGGCTGGGATGAGCAACGGGCAGTACGCCATATCATGCTATACCTGCAGGGACATGGCATCAGCGCGGCATACGCGGCGAAGATTTATCGGCAATATGGCGATTCTGCTATTGAACAAGTGACTGAAAATCCATACCAGTTATCTTATGATATATGGGGAATCGGCTTTAAAATATCCGATCGCATCGCACGTCAGATAGGTATGAAGATGAACGCCAATGCCCGGGTAGAAGCTGGAGTGTTTTTTGCGTTGCAACAAGGTGAAGAAAATGGAAATTGCTACCTGCCATTTGATGAGTTAGTGCGAACCACCACGGAATTACTGAAGGTAGACGAGAAAAATCCGCAGGTAGTGCTGGAAGATGCGCCATCGCCAGATGCGGTCAGTGATGCAATAAAACGAATGGTACAACGCGGTTTATTGATATTGGATAAGGACAGCGACGACACCCCGATTTACCGAAAAGTTACTTACATACTGGAAAACACGTTGGCGACGCAATTATCCGATATGCTGGCTGACGAAGTTAAAGGTGACTGGCTGCCAGCAGATCCGCAACAGTTTGTTGATGTACTATGTAAGACCATGGATGTAACCCTGGCAAAGGAACAAACCCGGGCAGTTCTCGAATCATTGCATAGCCGGGTACTGATACTTACTGGCGGTCCCGGAACCGGCAAAACCACCACCACTCGCGCCATTTTGCAGGCATTGCTTGATTGTAAACGAACAGTATCGCTGGCAAGCCCAACTGGACGGGCAGCGAAAAGACTGGCAGAAGTAACCGGACAAGGAGCACTCACCATTCACCGCTTGCTGGAAGTGGATAAGAATACTTTTAAATTCAAACGCGGTCCAGATAATCCATTAGAAAGCAACACACTGATTGTTGACGAGGTCAGTATGGTTGACCTGAACCTGATGTATTCGCTGGTGCGCGCGCTGCGTCCAGATTCTCAATTGATTCTGGTTGGCGATGCCGACCAATTGCCATCAGTCGGAGCGGGAAATGTACTGGCCGATTTAATAAACAGCGGGGTGATACCGGTTGTGCGCCTAACCGAGGTATTTCGCCAGGCGGCGGCAAGTAATATTATTTCAAATGCCCACCGTATTAATCGCGGAGAAATGCCCCACCTGTCATCGACAAAGGAATGGCAGCAAAGTGATTGCCTGTTCATAAACCAGGAAGACCCGCAGGAAGCGGCAAAGAAAATAGTAGATGTGGTGGCGCGCAGTCTGCAACAGCTAAACTTTAAACGTGAAGATATACAGGTACTTATTCCCATGCAAAAAGGGGCAATGGGTGCGCAGAACTTGAATGAAATGCTGCAAACCGCCCTGAACCCGAAAACCGTAGGAGTAAGCGAGTTCACCCGCGGACAACGCACCTATCGTAACGGAGACCGGGTAATACAAACCAGTAATAATTACGAGAAAGAAGTTTTTAACGGCGACATCGGCTATATCCGCAATATAGATTTTGATGAAAAAGAGTTCGTCATAGAGTTTCCCGAGAAAGATGTCGTTTACGGATTTGACGAAACCGACGACCTGTCACTCGCTTACGCGCTAACTGTCCACAAGTCACAGGGAAGCGAATACCCCGCCGTTGTTCTCGGTATGCACACCCAACACTACATAATGCTGCAACGCAACCTGTTATATACAGCACTGACCAGGGCAAAAAAGATGGCAATAATAATTGGCAACCGCCGCGCCATGCACCTGGCAGTGAGCAACACCCGTAAACAAGAAAGGTACACAAGATTAGCAGCCAGGCTGATAGCAAAAGCAGGTAAAGCGGCAGTGGATAATATTGAATAATTGAAAATTGAAAATTATTCAGTAGGCTTATTAAAGATATTATTAACCATTATTTTCAATTCATACAAATCTTCAATACAAATTTAAGAATAATTCTTCTGTAAAGATGGTAGTTTTTGGGGAGCCGGGCTGCGACCCTGTTACAAACAGAGACTACATCATTAAGCTATTTCATATTTTAATAAATTATTCTGCCTATTGAAAATTACTAACTGTAAATAATAATGAATATGTCAAAAATACAGTCACAGTTTGGAACAGGGTCGCAGCCCGGCTCCCCAAAAACTGCCACCTGCTATCATCACAACAGCAGGTGTTGTCAATATTTTATATTTTACAACTCCGGTTCATCCGGGTTTTCTGATTTAAATTTTATTGTTTTGTCGGGGTATGCCAGGTCAAAGTCACCCCATAATGATGGGGTCAAACGCGCTTCTGATGGCAGGTCGGCTACTACTGTTTGAGATTTGCCGGCCCAATAGAGGCGGTTTATAGTACGCATTCCGCCGCCATCTGCCTGTAATATCCCCATATCACCGCGCAGCCTTACACCTGGTTTTGGTGCGGTTACCCCCAGTGATTTCCAGGGAATTGCCGCTTCCAGCGTCCACATTTGCAATACCTGCGTTCCGCCACCTTTCATTGTTGATGTACCCATGGCAACCCGGGCATCAGTCAATAATTCCACCCGGTCCATGTTGGTTTTTCCAACAGGAGAAGTATACTCATGGTTTTTATCCGCAGGTGCTTTCGGGTCTACTGGCATAAATAATACTGCTGAGGGTTTCCCCTTGACCAGAGAAAATATAATTCTCATATCTCCGGCAACTGGCGACATACGGCGCGGGTCTGCTTTGGTATCAAACGCCAGGGATATTTCTGCGGCATCTCCACCTTTGAAAACTACCGGAGCGTCTAATGTTGAATTTCGGAATGGTCCGTCTGTTTTTGAACGATATGCAACATACAGGTTATCTTCGTCAAATGCTACCGCTGCCTGAGATGTTAACATGCGGTCGGTGAAGTGCAGACTATGAATTACCGTTTCGTTAATGGTGAAAAACGCATCTGCCGGCCATTCATCCAATACGCCGGTGATATTTACCACCGGTTCGTCAAGATAAAATGCTCTTGTTATTTTCGGCTCTTTGCGCGATTCCGCCAGCAAGGCGCGTTGTACCTGCCATTCCTGGGTTTTATTAATATCATCCGGTGATACAGCAAATGTACCCTGCATCCGTTGCAAAGATTCCAGTCCTTCTACCCGAACTATACTCATGTGGTTATGACCGGCGATTGCATATACATTTCCATCGGTGTTAACCACGCATCCCTGGTAATGCTCCTGTCCCGGGCGTAGATCGGTCAGGTCTACCTTGCCCGGTTCCCATTCCGGCATTGAAAAATATTTCTTACCATATCCGGATGGACCACCCACTATACAGCCAACCAACATACCATCGCCAGTGTAGCAGAACCAGTCACCGGCATCGCTATTGGTAATGAAATATTCTTCTTCAATGCCTTGAGCATTCTTAACCTTTATATGTCCTATATGGTTATGTTCCTGGTTTAATACTCCCGGCGGACGGTTGTAACCAAATCCGGCGGCGTAAAAACCGTCATGCTTGGCGAATTCATTATAATATTCCCATAGCTGTTTGCCGTCAGCATCAATCAGACGGGTTCCGACAACAAACGTCCTGCCTTTATCATCGCCAAATACCCGGTTATTTCTTGCACCATCACCATGGGTTAATGTATTAAGGTTCTCCAATTTTGCTATATCATATACAGGAACTCCATCAGCCTGTAAGCCTGTAGTACGTATTCGCAATCCAGGAGAAAGGAATGTCAAATCTTCTCCGACAGTCCAATAACTGGGCAACCCACCACCGATTTCTTTTATCTGTACTTCAGCGGCTTGTGGAATACCATCGGAGTTTTTATCGAACCATACAAATAGATATTTGCTGCCATCCAGCGAACCATAGGCGTCGCGTAAATCTTTACGATTAATTATTTCTGTCCACTTGCTCATTACACCGCAAGCGGCCATAGGTATCGCGACACGATTTCGTTCTTCGGTAATAAGTGCTACTTCACTGCCGAATATCGGACCGACTATATAGCGATGATTTTTATAATAAACAGTTCTCTGTACATCCTGTCCCAGCAGTGCGTCTAATTCCCAGCTTTTTTTATCCCAATCGATGACAAATTTCATCCCCTGGTAATATACATAACGCCGGTCGCGACTGTCCATGGTTCCACCGCCGCCATATTGCGTCGGGCCAAGGAATGACTTATCTGGTTTGCCATCAGCCGCAAAACGTTGAATGCGTTTTGGAACATAGGTGTAATCAGCAACCCACACCCGTCCCAGTTTATCAACAGCAATACCCAACGGATTAACCAGATAAGATGGATCCCATTTGCCGGTTTGGCTGCCACCCGGCTTGCCAATGGTGCGTACCAAGTTGCCGTTGGCAGGGTCGAATACTTTTATAACTTTCGCGCCGCCATCGGTCACATAAATCATGCCCTTTGCATCGCACGCTAATCCAGACGGGTTGGATATTTTATCTTTTGTTACTACTATACGGCTGGTTTCACCATCGTTTAACGGCACTGTTGCGATTTGTCCGTTTGATATCGCGTAAAGGGTTCCATTAGGATTAAAAGCCAATTGTGATGGTTTAGGCATAAGAACATAACGTTCCAGAGTGGCCATGTCTTTTTCGCTATCGGCACCTGGTAGTTTTAATATTGCAACCCTATCATGTTTTGATTGCGGCAATCCTTCCGGGTCACCCTCAAGATAACGTAAAATAGCGGCACTGGTGAAGCCTGCCCAATTTACGTTATCGACGGTTTTTGATGCTGCACTGGTCATTAACCGGACTCGCAATGCGCGGGTTTTTACAACTTCGCCAAAATCAAGCGGATATGCTGACGCGGCAAACCCAATATTCGCAACAGCGACCTGACGCCAGTTTGTGTCATCGGTAAGTGATTCTTTTGGGTCTTTACCATCTGGACCTGTCCATACATCTACACATAACTGGCTGGATAAATCGCGTCCAGGTGGTGGTGCAGTAGGTTCAAATAATAGCATGCCGCGCAATGAATATTCTTCTTTCCATACATATGCCATTGAAACCGGAGCGGTGGGTTGAATGATTTTCCCCTCACGGGTGACCATCCATCCGCCTTTTGGGGTTGGATTTCCTTCTGTTCCGACCCGTTCTGCCAGGTAAGAAACTTCATCGAAACGTCGTGGCATTGCCAGTGTGAAGTTAATGCGTTTCGTGCCAATTCGCAGAGCGGAGGTTTTAATTCCGCCTTCCGGTGCCAATGCTACCCCCATGCTGCCGGCTTTTCCTGTGACAGGCAAAGGTATCCAGGTATCTTCTTCTTCATCACCACCAGCATCGCCAACATCGCCAAAATCAACATCTCCTATATCATCTTCACCGGCAGCCTTCATTTTTTTGCCAGGTTTCATAACCCATACCTTAATCTTTGCATCCGGGATGACAACGGAACCGATGGTTGTTGGTTCTTTTAATGATAGCACCAGTGAATTTGCCATCGCACCGGTAGTTGGGGCATCACCGAATACAGATGTTTCGAGATTATTGAGAGGTTCATTTTTAAGTCCCGGCGTTTCTGCCGGGGTTTTATCTGTCATAAATGCCGCATAAAATTTCATTAATTCATCAGCTTCATAAAAATCATAATTACGGTCAGTCCTGTCATTTCGTTTACCACGACCTTTCTTAAGATAGACGAATGGAACTGATGTTTTAATATCCATAACTTCAGATGTAAATGATGGCTTAAGCCATGATAAAGGTTTTCCAGATATGGCGAGAAAAAGACGGCCATCGCGCACGGTAATTCCATTTACGCCAGTATCTAATTTTCCGTCGGACATTGCCCAAGGTTCACCTGCAGGTGCCGGGTTTGGCGCGTTGAAAATAGGGCGTCCGGAGAACTTATTC
>JBIJDE010000383.1:0-5070 GCA_044344305.1 Armatimonadota bacterium | reverse complement strand
AGCAAAGCTGATAATAAAGAAGTGCGGCAGAACAAGGGGACTGGCTTGAATACTGCGCCTATCAACTTGCTTTCAATTACATAAAAACACAGTATTCGTGCCTGTACCCGGAAAGGTAAGCGTTAAAAATACGGAGTGCCGGCATCCTGCCGGCGCTCCATTTGCTTCCCGGGGACAGACAACGAATCCCGGTTATCCAGTAATTGTTTGTCTGATGTCATCGCGGGATTCGACTCAGTCCCCTACTACTGCAAATATTTTCTAATATTACCGGATACTAAAATGAAAATGGTAGAAATTAAGCAAAGCTGATAATAAAGAAGTACGGCAGTAGTAGGGGACTGACTTGCATCCTAAATTTAGCCTATGTATAAAGGTTAAGCAGCACCAGGATGCGCTGTCTGTCCCCGGGAAGCATCCGTTATTGTACAAGACGCAAGATTTTGCGTATCTACCCACTATGCCGGTACCTGGTAAGTATTTCCTGTTGCACGTTGTTGTCGAGACTGACGAATCTGGCGGAGAAACCGCCTACCCGAACTATCAGGTTTGGGTAATCTTCCGGTTTTTCCATCGCTTTTTCCAGTTCGGCAACGCTGGTGGTGTTTCCCTGGAATATCATCCCGCCGCCGGACAGGAATACCTGCAAAATTGCTTTCATCCCTTCAAATGTTATCCACCTGTCGTCGACATCCCACATGGTGGTGGCGCCGCCGGCTACACATTTGAAATCAAGGCTGACGGTGGAGTTAATGGCTGCCGTGATGCCATGTGTCATGCCTTGCCGTTGCGGGGTCATACCGTGTCCTATATAATCGCCGGCTAACGATCCGTCACCGCGCGCGCCTAATTCAAGACTTGCGGATGGCGTCCAGACGAAGTTGAAAAGCATCGGTTTTAATTGACCACCAAAGCGATTTTTCGGGGTCATGGCGGTTTTGCAGACACTGTTCAGCACCCTACTGCATAATTTATCGGCTTCAACATTCTCCTGGCCATATTTTGGAATTTTCTGCAATTGAGAACGCAGGGAATCATAACCTTTGAAATTGCCGCGCATTGCCGCCAGCAATTCTGCTGTTGTGGTAATCCCCTCGTCATATACCGCGCGTTTTATTCCCATTAATGAATCTGTGGCGGCTGTCACCGCCAGGGCAGAAAAGCCGTATTCGTGATAACGCGCGCCACCATCCTGCTGTTCGCGGCCACGTTCCAGGCAGTCGCCGGTCAGGCTGGATAACAGATAACATGGACGGTATTTTGCATACCATTTGCTCTGTATATCCAACGCGGTCACCATCTCGCGATATTCCCGGGCAAGTTCCTGCTCGAACGCCTGATATAAATCTTCGTAATTAGCATAAGCCGTGATATCTTTATTTAGGGATATCCGTCGCGAGCCATTGAGCATATCTATCCCGCCGGTGATGACCAGTTCCAATGTTTTAGCGATGTTATGGATACAGGCAAAGTTCAAGTCGGAGTTCATTCCCTGAACGCTGATTTCCATGCAACCGCCCGCCATATACATCGCCGCGTCTTCTGCCGGGGTGCCACTGGCGATAATTGCCGGCAAACATGCATCATCATTGTAAATCTGTGCGCGATTTTGTCCGTATAGCAGGTAATTGACACATAAATCTACAAACTTTTCCGGGGTATTTTTGCCAACGCGCGGATAAACGGAAGGATGCGTCTGGTCCAACACCGCGATGGAATGAACCATCAATTCAGAAAGTAGATTGACCGATGATGTGCCATCAGGATGAATGCCGCCAGGGGTAACCGCCTCTACCCAACCGTCACGTTGTTGAATTCGTTCATGCATACGGATAAATAACTCATCAATTAGCTCTTTTGCTTCATCTACAGTAATTTCACCACTGGCAAGGTCGCGTTCCAGGTAGGGCCAGAGGTAATAATCCACCCGTCCCGGACCATTACCGCCATAGGGATTTTCAAACATCAACGCCAGATAAGTAAAATAGAAACTCTGCAATGCTTCGTGAAAATTGCGCGCGGGATGACGTGGAACTTGCGTGCAAATGGTAATCAGATTTTCCAAATGAACCCGTTCTGTGAATAATACTTTATCTAATTGTGATTTCATCGCGGCGATATACTTGTCGTTCCAGCGCAGCACTGCTTCCCATTGGACTATAGCATTTTTATAAAGAGTAATCGCTTTCTCATCTGTACTATTCGCCAGTAAAGTGCGGATGTGTTCCAACAGACCATCGATGCCGTCATTAAGTATAATATTCCAATGCCAGCCAACGTGTCCCGGTGAACCGCCGTTTGCCATATACGGGTCAACATTTGCCTTTATTTCTTCATTAAGTTGTTTCCAAGGTGAATAAAGCTGCAGTAAGGAATCGTCTTCGACGAATTCAGCGGGATTGCCACCAGCCTGGTATAGCATTCCCACCAGTTGTTCGTCCGGCAACAGGTATACTGGCTCATTCTCAAACGAATATGCCATAGAATGTGCATATCTATCACTGAATTTATAGTCGGCAAACTCGCCAAAAAATGCCTTTTCAAAGTTCACCCGTCTCCAGGTGGGTGGCGATGCTTCGCCACGCAATCGACTGGCAGTGCGAAAACGCTGGATGCGGTCAGACAGCATCATTAAAGGAAGTTCGGTATCAGATAAATTCAGCATAACTGTTTTTTCTATTTATTACCGCAGTCACCTTTAGAAAATTTAAAATTCATAAAAATGTTGTAAAAGCAGATTCAAGTGGGTATAATTAGTTCAGCTTCGGCGGCTTGGCGTATGCTCGCGTCCCGGTCGCACCGAGGAGACATCTCGGAGGAAAGGAAAATATGAATACTTCTAAACGGACATCGAAGGTGATGACCGGCGCACAAGCTTTGCTTGAGGGTTTAGTAATGGAAGGCGTTGATATCGTCTTCGGTTACCCGGGCGGTCAGGCGTTACCTATTTACGATGCATTGTATGATTCTCCCATCCGCCACATTTTAGTACGACACGAGCAAGGTGCCGCCCACATGGCTGACGCTTACTCGCGTACCACCGGCAAGACCGGGGTGTGTATCGCCACATCCGGCCCGGGGGCTACTAATCTGGTGACTGGCATCGCCACCGCATTCATGGATTCAATTCCCATGATTGCCATTACCGGTCAGGTTCCAACCAAATCCATCGGTAAAGACGCGTTCCAGGAAGCGGATATTACCGGCATAACCATGCCGATTACCAAACATAATTATCTGGTTAAAGATGCTAATGACCTGCCGCGAATTATTCGTGAGGCGTTTTACATCGCCAGCACCGGTCGACCCGGCCCGGTTTTAATCGACCTTCCCCGCGACGTAGCGATTGCAAAAATCACCGTTGACTGGGACAAGGTAGAGATGGACCTGCACGGATATCGTCCCACGGTGAAGGGCAACACCAGGATGATACGCCGCGCGTTGGAAATGCTGAGTACCGCTAAACGTCCAGTTTTGTACGTTGGCGGAGGTATAATTCGCGCCAACGCCGCGGAAGCACTGACATTATTTGCTCGAGCAATGCAGATTCCTGTTACTGCTACTCTGATGGGAAAAGGCGCATTCCCGGAACTTGATGATTTATACATGGGTACCCCCGGAATGCACGGGACAGCCTACGCCAACCTGGCATTGGACCAGGCAGATGTTATATTCTGTATCGGCGCCAGATTTGATGACCGTGTAACCGGCAATGTGAGCAAATTTGCCGTTAACGCGAAAATCATTCACGCCGACGTTGACCCGGCAGAAATTGGCAAGGTGAAAAATGCCGATATTCCCATAGTTGGCGATGCCAAAGCGGTATTGGAAGAGTTGCTGGAAGAATTGGCAAAAAATGATATGCCAACTCCTGATTACTCAGCATGGCGTGCTACCGTTGATGATTGGAAAAGTAAATACCCATTAGAATGGAATGAAAATTGCGACCGTGTTTGTCTGCAACGTCCATCCCGCGAGTCATGTACTGCTGAACGTTGCGGTTCTACCACCTGCGCCGGTCGTCAAGGTATTTTAAAGGCGCCGATGATTATTCAGGAACTCAGTCGCATTACCGAAAATAACGCGATAGTAACCACCGACGTTGGCCAGCACCAGATGTGGGCAATGCAGTATTATCTGGTTAAAGATTCTCATCAATTCGCCTCTTCCGCCGGCCTGGGTACCATGGGTTACGGCTTGCCCGCCGCCATTGGCGCGCAATTTGGAAACCCTGACCGCGAGGTTTGGTGTATCACAGGCGATGGCAGCCTGCAGATGAATATCCAGGAGTTGGCGACGGCGTTTATTCATAAACTGCCAATTAAAATCATGCTCCTCAATAACGGCACCCTCGGCATGGTTCGCCAGTGGCAAACCATGTTTTACGAACAGCGATATTCGCAAATCGGCCTGAAGGTTGGCACCCCGGACTTCGTTAAACTGGCAGAGGCTTACGGCTGCGCCGGCATTCGCGTGGTAGACCCCGCGGGTATTCACGAGGCTATCGAGCAGGCGCGGAAAATTAATGACCGTCCTGTTCTGATAGAGTTCCTTTGCGATATGGACGAAAAAGTATTCCCGATGATTCCCGCCGGGCAAAGCGTTGCGGAAATGATTATCAAGGAAAATGAGGAGGCATGCGATGACAAATGAAAATACCGGAATGAAACACACAATATCAGTACTGGTGGAGAATAAACCCGGAGTACTGGCACGCACCGCTTCCCTGTTCGCGCGGCGCGGTTTCAATATCGATTCGCTGGCGGTAAGCACCACCGAAGACCCCAATGTATCCCGCATGACCATCGTGGTTATGGGTCCCGCCGACATCCTGGAACAGATCAGCAAACAGTTGTACAAACTGATAGACGTCATAAAGGTACTCGACCACACCGACGACTCGGTAGTAGCCCGCGAATTGGCACTGATAAAGGTACACGCATCTGAAAGCAGCAAACGCGCCGAACTAATGCAGGTAGTCAGCATATTCCGCGCCAACATAGTAGACCTGTGCGAAAAAACCATCACCATAGAAGCCACCGGTAGCGCCGACAAAATAGACGCCCTCGA
>JBIJDE010000382.1:0-5078 GCA_044344305.1 Armatimonadota bacterium | reverse complement strand
ATAACCTCTATAGTTGTCAACTGCTACATTATAGCTTCTCACCTGCCCGGCTTCAAATAGTGCCTTCGCCAAATGAGGACGTCCAGCCGAACCATGCCCAGCAATCGCCAGCACTCTATCCAATTCAACCGGCTTTCCTATTTGTCCCAAACGTTCCACCATCTTTTTAATGCGCACTATCCGCGCTTCCTTGCGTTCCGCCACACCAGCCAACATAATCGGCGAATCCACCGGGAAACCGTAACCTAATATATGTACTTCCTGACGCCCATAATCAGTATTTATCTCAACCCCTGGTATAACCTCAACCCCGCATAACGCCCCCGCCTCCATCGCTTCCCCCACCCCGGCGACCTCGTCGTGGTCGGTAATAGCAATATATTTCACCCCATTAACCGCCGCCAACGCTACAATTTCACCAGGACTCAACGTACCATCAGAATAAGAAGAATGTATATGTAAATCAATAATAGCCATGATAGATTGATTATACAGATTTGTTGTGGAATTGAGAATTATAAATTTTGGTTACATTACTTCTCTAATTCTTGTAATAATGATATATACTGTGTATTATTACACCAGAAGGGATTAAAGATTATTACGGAATGACAATAATGAATAAAAAAGCACTATCTGAAAGAGATATCTGTTCAAAATATATCACTCCTGCCATTGAAAAAGCAGGTTGGGACATTGTAACACAGGTACGTGAAGAACTTCCCTTAAATAATGGACGTATCATTATTCGCGGAAAAATTCATACGCGCGGAACTATAAAACGTGCTGACTATGTGCTTTTCTATAAACCCGGAATCCCCATTGCGATAATTGAAGCTAAAGATAATACCCACACCATCGGCGACGGTATGCAACAGGCAATCGGTTATGCTGAATTACTGGAAGTCCCTTTTGTTTTCTCTTCAAACGGCGATGGTTTTCTGTTTCACAATAATATAGCTACAGATGGAATAATGGAGAGAGAAATCTCTCTTGATAATTTTCCATCACCAGAATCATTATGGAAAATGTGGACGGATTACAAAGGTATTACTACCCAACAGGAAAATATAATTACCGAAGATTATTACAGCGACGGTAGCAACAAAGCACCCCGATACTATCAATCTCTGGCTATCAATAAAACTATCGAGGCTATCGCCAAAGAGCAAAAACGTATTCTGTTAGTGATGGCAACTGGAACCGGTAAAACCTTTACCGCGTTTCAAATTATCTGGCGATTGTGGAAATCAAAAACTAAAAAACGCATCCTTTATCTGGCAGATAGAAACATCCTGATTGACCAGACAAGAACAAACGATTTTAAGCCGTTTGGCTCTGCCATGACAAAGATAAAGAATAGACAGGCAAATAAATCATTTGAAATATATCTTGCCTTGTATCAGGCTGTTACCGGTGTGGAAGAAGAACAGAAGATTTACAAACAATTCAAACCCGGATTTTTTGACTTGATAATTGTTGACGAATGCCACCGCGGAAGTGCTGCCGAAGATTCCAACTGGCGACAGATTCTGGAATATTTCTCATCAGCAACACAAATCGGCATGACTGCTACCCCAAAAGAAACTAAAGATGTATCAAACTCAGACTATTTTGGAGATTCTATCTATACCTATTCATTGCGCCAGGGGATAGAAGACGGCTTTTTAGCACCATACAAAGTTGTAAGAATAGATATCGACAAAGACTTAACCGGTTGGCGTCCAGACAAAGGCATGGTTGATAAAAACGGTTATGAAATAGAAGACCGAATATACAATTTGAAAGATTTTGACAGAAATCTTATACTGGAAAAACGCACAGAACTGGTTGCGAAAAAAATTACTGAATTTTTAAAACAAACCAGTCGCTATGACAAAACAATCGTATTTTGCGATGATATCGACCATGCCGAACGAATGCGCCAGGCATTAGTCAATGTTAATGCGGATATGGTGAAGAACAGTTCAAAATATATTATGCGGATAACCGGCGATAATGATGAAGGAAAAAAGGAATTGGATACCTTTATTTTACCGGAAAGCAAATACCCTACCATCGTCACCACCTCAAAACTGATGACCACCGGTGTAGATGCGCAAACCTGCAAATTAATCGTGCTGGACCAGCATATAAAGTCAATGACATCATTCAAACAAATAATAGGTCGCGGTACTCGCGTTAATGAGGATTACGACAAATATTACTTCACCATTATGGATTTCAAGAAAGCTACCGAGTTATTTGCCGACCCGGATTTTGATGGCGACCCGGTTGTCATTTATGAACCAAAAGATGATGAATCACCAGTACCGCCAGATGAACAGCCAATAGATGACGTAATTGATGACGGGTTTGTAAGCGATGGCACTATTATTGATGATTTTGGCGATGGTGTAAAACCCAAGAAATATTTCGTAAATAATGTTGCTGTATCCGTTGTTGCGGAACGTGTGCAATATTTTGACGCGAATGGCAAACTTATTACCGAATCACTGAAAGATTACACCCGCAAAACGCTATATAGCGAATATGCCACCATGGATGATTTTTTAACTCACTGGAATAATGCGGAGAAAAAACAGGCCATTATTGAAGAACTCGCCGATGAAGGGATATTTTTTGATGCGTTGGAAAAAGAGATAGGCAAAAAAATGGATCCGTTTGATATTATTTGTCATATCGCCTGGGACATGCCGCCATTATCGCGTCGGGAAAGGGCAGAAAACGTGAAAAAGCAAAACTATTTTGCCAAATACAGCGAGAAAGCACAGAAGGTACTCGACGCATTGCTGGATAAATATGCAGATGAAGGCATTCAACATATTGAAGAAACCCAGATATTAACTATCAACCCATTTACAGAAATAGGGACACCCATGGAAATAATCAATAATTTCGGCGGGATTGAAAAATATAAAAATGCCGTTTTAGAATTAGAACATGCGTTGTATAGCGCGTAAAAATGGTTAAGAATACGTTTTATTGTCAATTTTGCGATAAATCGAGGAATTATGCTCTTACAGAGCGTAAAATATAATTCAATTGCATTCCCACGGCGTTGCCATGGGCTATGGAATTATTTTATTCTAATTTGGATCATGTTAATTCCAATATTTTATTCGTATTAACATGATATTTTTTAACGTTTTAACATGGTATTTTTTAACGTTTTAACATGGTATTTTTTAACGTTTATTATACATATGTTTAATAAACAAACCAAACGTTGCGGGTACATTAATTCCATAGCCCACGGCAACGCCGTGGGTAGTAATATGTAAATAATTAACGCTCTGTAAGAGCATAATTCCTTAAAAAAGGAGCTATAATGTCACATTCATACAGTCGATTATTAGTTCATTTGATTTTTAGTACGAAAAATCGTCAACCATTGATAACTGATAATATTCGGGAAGAACTGCATGCGTATTTAATCGGAATATTGCGAAATCTTGAAAGTCCGTCTATTCGGTTAAATTCAACTGATGACCATATACACATATTATTTTTACAATCAAAAAATAAGGCTTTAGAAAATATCGTTGAAGAAATAAAACGTGGTTCATCTAAATGGATAAAGACAAAAGGACCGGAATTTTCGGATTTTTATTGGCAAACTGGATATGCTGCGTTTTCGGTTGGACAAAAAGGAATTGATAATGTAGTTGCGTATATATCTAATCAGCAAGAACATCACAAATCATTATCCTATATTGATGAAATCAAAGATATGTTCCAAAAATTAGGACTTGATTTTGATGAGAAACATTTCTTCGATTGAAGAATTATGCTCTTACAGAGCGTAGGAATCTCATTCGATTGCGTACCCACGGCGTTGCCATGGGCTATGGAATTATTTTTTATTCTAATTTTGAATAAATTATTTCCATTATTTTATTCGTATTAACATGATATTTTTTAACGTTTATTATACATATGTTTAATAAACAAACCAGACGTTGCGGGTACATCAATTCCATAGCCCACGGCAACGCCGTGGGTAACAAAATGTTAATAATTAATCGCTCTGTAAGAACATAATTCCTTACAGAAATAATATAAAAAGGTAAAACAAAAATGTCAATTGGCACATTAATTAAAACAATACAGGATATCATGCGAAAAGATGTTGGCGTGGATGGCGACGCCCAACGTATCAGCCAGGTGGTTTGGCTATTGTTTTTAAAAATATTTGATGATAAGGAACAGGAATGGAAGATGACTATGCCGGGGTATAAATCGCCTTTGCAGACCCGCTTTCAATGGTCAAACTGGGCAAGTGACCCGGAAGGGATAACCGGCGAAGAGCTGATTGATTTTATAAATAACGATCTTTTCCCTTCTTTGAAAAAGCTGGCTACTTCCGCCTCTACTACTCCTCACGGTATGGTAATTGGTTCAGTTTTTGAGGATGCCTACAACTATATGAAATCCGGCACACTCCTTCGACAGGTTATCAACGCTATTCAGAATGATGTGGATTTCAACAAATCTACCGACCGCCACCTGTTTAATGATATCTACGAGAAAATTCTTGCCGATTTGCAATCCGCCGGTAATGCCGGTGAATATTATACTCCCCGCGCCTTGACCCAATTTATGGTGGATATCATCAACCCGCGACTTGGCGAGAAGATACTTGACCCGGCGTGCGGTACCGGTGGTTTCCTGACCTGTGCCATCGAACACCTTAAAAATCAAACAAATACGTCTGATGATAAAACGATCCTGCAAAACACCATCCACGGGGTGGAGAAAAAACCACTTCCCCACATGTTGGCAATGACGAATATGATGCTTCACGGCATAGATGTGCCGACCAACATTCGCCATGATAACACCCTCAGTCGTCCGTTGAAAGATTATGGACCGAAAGACCGGGTTGATATCGTCATCACTAATCCGCCGTTTGGCGGCATGGAAGAAGACGGTATCGAGCAGAATTTTCCTCGGAAATACCAGACCCGGGAAACGGCTGATCTGTTTTTGGCGTTGATAATGCACCTGCTGAAACATGATACCGGACGCGCCGCCGTGATATTGCCGGATGGTTTTTTGTTTGGCGAAGGGGTGAA
>JBIJDE010000381.1:0-5084 GCA_044344305.1 Armatimonadota bacterium | reverse complement strand
TAGCAGAAAAAGGTATCACTTTACCGGCTGCACCAAAACCGTTGGGAGTATATCAGCCAGCAGTAAAAACAGGTAATTTAGTATTCTTAAGTGGGATTTTGCCATTGGTTGATGGTAAGTTACCGACAGAATACACTGGCAAATTAGACTTTAATATTCATCTTGATGTAGCAGGGAAAGCTGCTCAACAATCGATATTAAATGCTGTTGCAATTTTAAATGAATATTATGGTCTTGATAATATTGTAAGAATTGTTCGCATGACTGGTCATATTGCATGTACACCTGCATTTACTGAACATCCAATTGTTTTAAATTACGCATCTGAATTATTAGGTAGAATATTTGGTGATAATGGGGTTCATGCAAGATTGGCTTTAGGTTCAGTAGCATTACCATTAAATTCTTGTATTGAAATAGAATTGATAGTGGAAGTAAAATAGTGGAAGTTATAAGAGCACAAGTTTGTGGCTTCTGTTTTGGAGTACGTAGAGCGATTGACCTGGCTGAAAAGGCGGTTAATGGCAATGGCCAGGTTAGTACTCTTGGCTCATTAGTACATAACCCACAAGAAGTGTCTCGTTTAAAATCTGTTGGTATAGCGTCTGTAAAATCAGTTGATGATGTTAATACCGGGATTGCAATAGTGCGAGCACATGGCGCAAGACCTGAAGTTTTTGATGAGTTAAGAAACAAAGGTGTTGAAATTATAGACGCTACATGTCCAGTTGTTGCAAAATCACAATCTATTGCCCAGCAGCTGGAAAATTCAGGATATGATATTGTGATTATTGGACATTATAATCATCCGGAAGTGCAAGGAATTCTTGGATATTTGAAAAAACAGGCAAGAGTAATTTCATCACTCAGTGATGTTATGGAATTGCCTGACATTATTTCTCCTGGTGTTATTGCACAAACCACTGTAAATGAAAATGAATTTTTTATGATTACTTCTGCTATCAAACAGAAGTATTTAAAATATCGTATCGAGAATACTGTATGTCGAGCAACGAGAGACCGCCAGGAAGCGGCTCGAGAAATGGCTAAATTAGTAGATGCTGTATTTGTAATAGGTGGTCGCGAAAGTAGCAATACAAATCGCTTGGCTGAGGTATGTCGAGAGATATGCCCGAATACATATTTGATAGAAACTGCTGATGAAATTAATATTGATTGTCTTCAGAATATAGAAAAAATTGGTGTAACTGCAGGTGCATCAACTCCAGAATGGCTAATTAATGAAGTCATAGAATATATTGAAAAGATAAGGTAAAGATATGAATAAAATAAAAGTAGGCATTGCCGGTGCCGGTGGACGTGGCGGTAATTTCAAAGATGCTTTGGAGTTTAATGGCGCAACAATTCAGGCCGTGTGTGATATTAATGCAGAAAAGTTATTACAATCCGCTGATATATTTAACGCGCCAGAAGCATATTGTGATTACGATGAAATGATTAAAAATGCTGATATAGATGCGGTAATTATAGGTACACCTATGCAATATCATGCAGAGCAATCAATTAAATCATTATCTGCTGGTAAAGCTACACTGTGTGAAGTTACTGCTGGTGTGTCTGCTGATGAATGCAAGAAGTTAACAGAATGTGCAGCACAAGCAAAGTCAATATATATGATGGCAGAAAATTATATATATACAAAAACAGTTATGTTGATTACTGAATTAGTAAAGCAAGGATTATTTGGAGATGTATATTACGCTGAGGGAGAATATTTGCATGAGTTAAAAGAATTAAACGAAGAAACTCCATGGCGTAGAAAATGGCAGACTGGTATTGAAGGTATTACTTATGGAACACATAGTTTGGGACCCATTTTGCAGTGGATGACAGGTGATAGAGTAGCAAGAGTATGTTGTGAGGGAGCAGGTTATCATCATATTGATATAAGAGGTGATAATTATCAACAGGATTCTCCTGTGATGTTATGTAAAACGGTGCAGGGTCGATTGATAAAAATTCGGGTGGACATGCTTTCTGACCGTCCTCATGCTTGCAATAACCATGTTTTACAAGGTAATGATGGCGTATTTGAATCAAGTCGCGGGGCAGGGGACATTGATAAAATTTGGCTTCGTAATGTTAATACCAGTATGAATTGGTTGGGTTTAGATGCGTTGATGAATGTTAATGAACTTGCTAATAAATATTTACCAATAGAATGGCGGGATGATAATTTGTATAAATATGGTCACGGTGGGGGTGATTATCTGATTATTCGTGACTTTTTATCAGCAGTACGCGGAGAGTGTATACCAAAAATTGGAATTCATGAAGCAATGGATATGACATTACCGGGACTAATGTCGCAACAAGCGATTTTAAATAATAATTGGGTTAATGTTCCAGATTCTCGAAAATGGGCGGCGAATGAATTACCACCATCACAATTGCGTATGACCTGGCCGATAAATAAAACCGCAGGAGCTATAAATATACCTGATGGTTATATTTTACGACAATTTGATTACGAAAATGATAAAGAACAATATTTGCAGTTAATGATAAAAGCCGGATTTGATTATTGGAAATCTGAGAAAGTTACTGACGTTAATCGCATGGCTTTCCCTGGTTGTTTCTTTGTAATTGAACATATAGCGACAAATAAAATTGTTGCGACAGCACATGGTTTGCATAATTGCAATTTTGGATGGTCTAATGCCGCTGAATTATCCTGGGTTGCAGCAGATTCTGACCACAAGGGTAAAGGACTTGGATATGCTGTTTGTATGGCAGTAATTAAGCGGATACTGGAAATGAAATATTCAAATATTTTCTTACTTACTGATGACCATCGTATACCTGCTATTTCAGTATACTTGAAAATGGGATTTATTCCAGCTATGTATCGTGAAGATATGCCAAGTAGATGGGATGCAATTTATGGGATGCTGTCTAATAAATAAAAAAGGTCGCTTTTTAAGAGAAATGTATTTAAATATGGTCGCTTCGACAGGCTCAGCGACCGGTCACTGAGCCTATCGAAGTGATCTTTAGCGAAAGCCCTGTTATTTATTCAAACCTTGCTTATAAATGGGGCCATATATATCTGAATCTCGAATGATACACCCGCTCATTCCACCATCACGCATAATTTGTGTACATCCGCTACAACTTATGCAAACTTTTTTAGGATTTACTCCTTCATTAAACATATCGCGTGGGAAATCAGGATATGCAAGGCATCCTCGACCAAGACCTACCATTTTAGCCCATCCGGCTTCTACTATGCCAGCAGCAACCTGTGGGGTATACTGACGCAACCATCCATATCCGGCACCAATGAAGGTTTGTTCAGGAAAGGCTTCCTGTGCAAGCCGTGTAACATTTATTATTCGTGCCGTTGTAATTAAAGGATGTTCATCTGGTAAGTAACCACCTTTTACCGGCGCATCAAATGGACGGTTAAAATGTGGGTTATAATATGGGTTTCCAATGGTAGTATTAAATCCACTCATGCCCATTTCTATCAATTCACCTAATAACTTTTGTGGTTCTGTGAAATCAATACCCATTTTTTCTGTTGCTGATACTCCCCAACCATATGGATATTCAAGAGCATCATATAAGTTTAATCTTGATGTGATTTCTATATCTGGTACTGCATCTTTAATTGCCTGAGTGGCATCCTTAATAAGTCTGGTTCTATTTTCGAATGAACCGCCATACCTGCTGTTTTCACGAGTGAATGATGCTAATAATTCACTGATTAAATATCGATGGCACGCTTTTATATCTACTGCGTCAAAACCTGCCGCTTGCGCTAATTTTGCTGCTTCTGCGAACTTCATTGGCAAGGTATCGAGATATTCATCAGTTACAATAGGTGTATCCTGAGTGATGTGAGATGACGCGTCTATTATTGAATGATGTGCGATAATTGGGGCTGGTTTTCCTTCAGGTTTACTATATCTTCCAGAGTGAGTTAGTTGTAAAACAATTATCGGATTAAAGTTTGCCCCCATTGATTCGCGGGCTTTCATGCGCATATCATCAACTAATTTTTTGTAAATATGCAGGTTTTGCGGGGTAATCCAGAGTTGATGTGGGTTAGCTCTCCCTTCAGGAACGATTGCACAAGCTTCAACCCATATCAATCCCCATCCACCGGCGGCAAAACGTAAATACTTACGTATTGTTAATTCACCAGGAGTTCCATCAGTTAAACCATCACATCCTTCCATCGGGTGTGACACCATCCGGTTAGGACATGTAAATTTACCGAATGATACAGGAGATGCGAGAATCTCTAAATTATCAGAAAATTTAATTCCTGCGTTTATTTCCAATGCTTTAGCTTTTAATTCGTCTAAAGATTTGTATTTAAATTTTTCATGTTGTGTCATAATTATAAGTTTCTTTATTTGAGAGCTAAAATCCTGCTTTTATGTTTTGACAAAAAAGTCGGCAGCTAATATTCATTAGCTGCCGACATGATATTTTATGTTTCAAGATTCTATATTTTATTTTGTAATTTCATTCATTGTCAGCCATGTGTCTGACGGGTATTCAATATGGGCAGAGAAATCTGTTTCACTTGATAAAGTAACTTTCATCTCTTTCATATTTGAAATGCAATCTTTTCCTTTCGTATTTTCAGGTTTGTAATACCAGTTGCCAGATCCGAAAAGTATTCTGACCTTAGGATAATATTCTTCTGCTTTACCGACAGTTACAGGAAAAGTTATTTCACGACCATTAGTTAAATCTGCCCAATCATACCATCGGGCTGTTTTTTCACCATCTTCCATAGCGTTTGGTTGGTCATTAAAATTATTCGCATTTAATTTTTGATTAGTTGTGATAAAAATATGCACTCGGAATGGACATTTAACTGTAATAGTTGCCATACCCCAGTCATCACCAGTTTTTTTCCATTTGCGTGTAATGACCAATCCACCCGGAGGAGCCCCCTGGACTTCTTTCGTCCGGAAACCATACCATAAATCGCCGGTATTTCCATCTTTATTAGGCATCTGTATGTCAGATGAATATAATATTTCATTTTTATCATTTTCTGATTTCGTTCCAGTTGTTTGGTCCATTTCAACTAATGGTTGCAC
>JBIJDE010000380.1:0-5086 GCA_044344305.1 Armatimonadota bacterium | reverse complement strand
TTCCTATCGCTTAAAACTTCATCTATAGGATTATCCATACTGTTAATAAACTCAGCATTCGGCACTATTTTTCTGCCTGCATTCAGTTTGTCGTTTGATATATCAGCCAGCACTACACTTGATGCGCCAAAAATAAAAGCCCACTGAGCCATCATCAATCCAATAGCACCTGCACCAAATATCAAAACTGTATCACCATTTGTAACATTAACATTGCGCATGCCATGTTGCGCAACTGATGCCGGCTCGCATAATGCTGCTTCGGCAGCAGAAACACCAGATGGAGCAGGCACAATATTCCAATAGGGAACTTTGATATATTCTGCAAAACCACCATCACAACGGGAACCGAAATAATTATAGTTATCGCATTGTTGGAATCTTTGTTCTAAACAGGAATTACATTTTTGACATGGCAATAGTGGGTAAACAGAAACCACTTGTTCTATTTTGTATGGTGAATTACTGCCTTGTTCAACAATTTCACCAGCGAATTCGTGTCCTGGTATAATTGGGAATGAATACGTACCGTCTTTGAAGACACGACTAATATCTGAACCACATATGCCAGCGGCTTTAATTTTAATTATACAAGCTTCTTCAACAGTGGTTAATGTTGGTGTAGAAACATTTTCAATTCGCAAATCACCTATAGCATGTAAAACAGCAGCTTTCATTTATTCTCCACTATGCTATGCTTATAGCATCTTTCCAATAGTTGATAGATGTTGTGAAATCCTCAATAACGCGGTAATCATTCGGCCAACGTTCTCGATGGCCTAATTCAAGAATTAATGAACAGTCAGTACATCCGACTTCTTTTAAAGTATTTAAGATATCGTTAGCTTGTATGCGTCCCTTTTCATTATGCTCCGGTGTGAATGGTACATGTCCCATTCCGGCTTTATATGACTGTTTTAAGTGAATAGTAGGTGATTCTTTGGCAAATGCTCGGATCCATGCGTGAGGATCAGTATCTCTTGGGTCATTTGATTGTAAATCTCCATGATCAACATCCAGACATATTTTCATAGGGATTGCGATATTTTCATTTGCTTCATCAATCATGTATTGAGTTTCTTCAATGGTGCCAGCAAATTCTCGTGGTACAGACATCGGTTCAAAATAGACGTATTTCAATCCTTTCTCAGCACCATATTCAGCAATTTTCTCCCAGTTGCGGAATCCTTCCTGCATCATTGCCATTCTTCTGATGGGATCATTATTATCATTAAATGATAGAATACCAAAATGACTGCCGGTTGCTTCTGCTCCCATGATAATTGACATATCGACCATTGTCTTAAAGCATTCAACCCACAATTTCCTCTCTTCCGGGTCAGGCGAGGTTAGGTGATTTAGTCGAGTCCATGAGTCTGTAAATGTTTGTTGAATCCAGATTTCTTTTTTATCGCATAATTTGCGTATCTCTTCTGCTTTACGCAAAACGTAATCTCTTGGCCAAAACGGATTAAGTAAAGTTACCGTAAATTGTATAACATCAACTTTAAATTCATTTGCGACAATATCTGTCCATATTTCAGGTTCTGGATATCTATTAACTGCAAAACCAGTATTTACCCCAATTCTAAACATTGGTATTATTCTCCAGTACTAATTAAATCTGTTAATGGGCTACTTGCAGTTGCATATAGTTTTTTAGGAATACGTCCTGCTTCAAATGCTAATCTGCCACCATCTGTCGCTAAGCGCATAGCTGTTGCCATTTTTACTGGGTCCTTAGCCTGGGCAATTGCAGTTTGCATTAATAATGCTTGCACCCCAAGTTCCATTGCAAATGCAGCATCACTTGCGGTACCTACTCCTGCGTCAACTAATACTGGAACTTTTGCATTTTCAACAATTATTCTGATGTTATATGGATTACGAATACCAAGACCACTACCAATTGGTGCAGCGAGAGGCATTACAGCAGCGCAACCAAGGTCTTCTAATTTGCGACAGACTATTGGATCGTCAATACAGTATGGCATTACAATAAATCCATCATTTACCAACTCTTTTGCCGCAATAAGTAATTCTTCATTATCAGGAAACAGTGTATTTTCATCACCAATGACTTCTAATTTTACTAAATTAGTTTCTAATGCTTCACGTCCAAGTTGAGCAGTTAAAATGGCATCTTTTGCAGTATAACATGCTGCGGTATTAGGTAATATTGTAAGATTTTTTTCTTTTATATATTCATAGACATAAGAGAACTCTGGTTTTGCCGGATCCATACGTCTAATAGCCACAGTTACAATTTCAGCACCACTGGCATTAATTGCCGCAGCCATAATTTCTGGGGTGGGATACTTGGCAGTACCTACCAGAAGTCTGCTGGTGAACTCTTTATTTGCTATTTTCCATGTAGACATGATTTAATTACCTCTTTTTTACCCACCAGCAACGGCGCGAATAATTTCTACGCGATCACCTTCGCAAAGCATTGTTGTTTCGTGAGTTGATTTTTTTACTACTTTATCATTACACGCTACTGCTGTTCCAGCAGTAGGTATATTTTTTGTTGCAAGCAATTTTGCTACTGTACAATTATCAGTTATCTCTGTTTCGATACCATTTAAAATAATTTTCATAATTATGCCCCTGGAATTTTTCCTGATGTAGATGTACCATTTGCAAATCTTTCAATACTAAAGGGTGCTATTATAGCTGGTGTTGTACCAGAAATAATTAAATCTGCAATCGTTTGTGAGATCACAGGTGTTAATAACAATCCATTTCTAAACATACCAGTTGCCATAATATAGCCATCAAGGCTGGTATAACCAAGAATAGGGTGATTATCAGCACAACCAGGTCGTAGTCCAGACCATGTTTCTATAATCGTACACTTATCTAAATTAGGTAGGAGTTCTTTTGCTCCACATAATAATTTATGAATTCCCCATACAGTGTTCGATTTGTTAAATCCAACTTCTTCCATAGTTGCACCTAAGAATAATCTGCTGTCATGACGAGGAACCATATAACTACGTGGTGATCTGATGACATGACTTAAAAATGTAGGTGTAGGAAGTTCTATTGCCATCATTTGTCCGCGAACAGGAAATACTGGGGGACGAAGTGATTCATCGGGAACATCAATAGTAGCAGACCAGGCACCAGCAGTGTTTATCACAATATTTGCTGTAAAATCACCGATTATTGTTGAAACTCCTGTGACCTTCTTATTATTAGAATTGATTTTTATAACTTGAGCACCACTAATGATATCGACACCACGCATTCTACAAGATTTTTCTAATGCTGGTACAAGCAATCTGTTTTCAACATGTCGATCACCGGGTAGATACATTCCACCACGTACAAATTGACTAAGTTCTGGCTCTTTTTTCCTTGCATCATCGCCACTAATCCATTCAACTTCCAAACCATCTTTTTTTTGTGATTCATAAGTATGGCGAAATTCATCTTCATCTTCATCTGTAATAGCAAGAGCCATAGTTCCTGCTTCGCGATGATAACATTTAATGCCGGTTTCTTCTTCAACGCTGATGCGGTAAGCTGGGTATCTTCGGTTACTTTCAAGGCATAATTTCTGGAAAGCACCTTCACTTAATTCGCCTTGTGGTGCCAACATACCGGCAGAAGCCCAAGAAGCCTCTCGCCCTGGTTGATGGCGTTCTAATATCCGCACACTTAACCCATTACCCGCTAATTCCCGGGCAATGCTCATGCCAATTATGCCACCACCTAAAATTAATATATCTGAAGATTTCATAAGTTGTCTTTCTATAATTTTTTACAAGTTAATTTTACCGTATAGTGAGATTAGAATCAAGGAAAAATCGGCAGAAACAACAATTTCTGCCGATTTTAATTAGAATATTAAAATAAATTTAATTAGTTATATTGGTCTGTACAAATTTATATCCAAGAGCTTTGATACCAGCAACTGTTGTCTTTAAATAACTAATGTCAACAAACCAGTGAAAATAGAAACCAGACATGGAATCTCTAACACATAAATTTTTTCTGGCTCTTTCAATTAAGTCAGCAGGAAGTTGTATACCCTGATATGGTCCACCGAGAGTATCTATATACCCAAGATTTTCTGGTGTACGGAAGAAACCGAACTGATCCTTTTGCGTTACATATGGTAACACTTGCTGTAATAAATATGTGCTGCCGTCTGTTCCAGTTGCAAAAGATAATCCGCGGTCTACACTAACTTTATATAATTTTAAAAACGCCTTGTAGTCATCAGATGAAGCTATATAATGTGGTGTATTCCACGCAATACAATTCCAACCTTGTTTAGTTAATATTTGTTGACTTGTTTTGATTCTGTCATATGCCCATGCTGTACTATCCTCTGGTACTGGACCATCAAAAACTTGTATGCCAGCAGCATCTAATGACAATTTGTAAAACTCAAAGTCATCTCCTGTTACGCCATTATAAGGATTTTTAACGTTACTGTATTGGTGGGTATATCCATGATGTATCAGTTTGCCACCTTTGTTTAAACAATAATTTATTGCTTTAATAAAAGCAGTGTTGCCTTCAACCTTTATAGTTGTTGGTACACCATCATAATAATCTCCGATTGGGTCGCGAAATTCTGGAATTAGACATATGCCAAAAGGTACTTTTTCAGCATAAAGATAATCAGCAATTGCTTTAAGATATGATGGTGGTGTATCTGGATGAACATCTTCGATTCTGACAAATGCTTTATGAACAGTTGTTGGATGAGGAATATCAAAAAAATCATGTAGTATATCAGCTAATACCCAACTACGGTCTGCCATATAAGCATAAATAAATGGATTGTCAGCAATTGTCCATAGATTATTAGCTTTTACCGCATATGGCACTGTAGCACCGGTGGCATTTTCGGCTGTAGCAAGGACTGTTGCAATTGAAGAGTCTAATATATCTACAACAGTTAGAGTTGGATCGTATTGTAATTTCCCTAATTTATATCCTTTGAAATTGATATTAGGATATCCAGATGTATCTGTTCCTCTATAACGTATTCCAAATTTAGTTTCAAATGCAGAGTTATATGATGACCAGTCAGAGGAAACCGCAACCTTCCAAAGATTATAACCAA